>NZ_WBRZ01000151.1:0-13618 GCF_008923895.1 Pseudomonas sp. GXM4 | reverse complement strand
TGTCAGCGTATACCTGCGGATGAGCCTGATTGCTCCGCTGCGGAAACTCTCTAATATCAGGGCTGTGTCGACGGACAGACACGCCCTTCACGGAAGAGGGGAACGGACATCGCAGGAGGCGATTCATCAGGACGATGAAAAGGAACACAGGGAATAGGGAAAAAATGTGGGCGGGTCATACCGCCCCTTTTTTCGTCTGCAGAAAAGTAAAACCTGCAAAAGCAAAAAGGCCCACAAGGGGCCTTTCAGTCGAGCGCGGGGTAGATCAGCGTTCGAGGTGTTTGATCTTGCCTTCGACACCATCCCACTCTTCGGCATCCGGCAGCGATTCTTTTTTCTCGGTGATGTTCGGCCAGATATCCGCCAGCTCGGCATTGAGCTCGATGAAGTTCTCCATGCCAGCCGGGATTTCATCTTCCGAGAAGATCGCCACAGCCGGGCATTCTGGTTCACACAGCGCGCAGTCGATGCACTCATCCGGGTGAATCACCAGGAAGTTCGGGCCTTCGTAAAAGCAGTCCACCGGACAGACTTCTACGCAGTCGGTGTACTTGCACTTGATGCAGTTGTCGGTGACGACGAAGGTCATTTCTAATTTTCTCCTCAGGCGGCGGCAGCGTTGCCCCTTCACGGTTGGGGTCGCCAGGTTCGGGAGCGATACCTGCTGACCAGGCTATGAGCCAGCAGCATCCCGAACCGCGCGAGATTCTAACAGCTTGAAGCGATTTGCGTTATATCCGCTTCTTCAGTGCTTATATCCGGTTCTTCAGTGCATAGAGCATTTCCAGCGCACGCCGTGGCGTCATGTCGTCCAGATCCACTTTCGCCAATTCGTCGAGTACCGGATGTGGCAGCGAGGCGAACATGTCGCTTTGCTGCGGTGTCGACGGCTTGCCCTTGGCTGCCGATTTCGGCGCTTCGTGGGGCAGGGCAGTGTCTTCCAGACGGCTCAGATGCTCGCGCGCGCGCAAGATCACTTCGCTCGGCACACCCGCCAGTTGCGCGACCGCCAAGCCGTAGCTCTGGCTGGCCGGCCCAGGCAGAACATGGTGCAGGAACACGATGCGTTCGTTGTGCTCGGTCGCGTTGAGGTGGACGTTGGCCACCAACGGCTCGGCTTCCGGCAACACGGTCAGTTCGAAGTAGTGGGTGGCGAACAGCGTATAGGCACGCAGATGGGCCAAGCGCTCGGCCGCCGCCCATGCCAGCGACAGACCGTCAAAGGTGCTGGTACCGCGCCCGACTTCGTCCATCAGCACCAGACTGCGCTCGGTCGCGTTATGCAGGATGTTGGCGGTTTCGCTCATCTCGACCATGAAGGTCGAGCGACCGCCGGCCAGATCATCGCTTGAGCCGATACGGGTGAAGATGCGGTCGACCAGCGACAACTCGCAACTGGCGGCCGGCACGAAACTGCCAATATGCGCCAGTAACACGATCAAAGCGGTTTGCCGCATGTAAGTGGATTTACCGCCCATGTTCGGGCCGGTGATGACCAGCATGCGCGTATTGTCATCCAGGCTCAGGTCGTTGGCCACGAACGGCGTGGTCAGCACCTGCTCAACCACCGGGTGACGACCCTGGATGATGCGCATGCACGGCTCGCTGACGAAACGCGGGCAGTTCAGGTCAAGATTCAGCGCACGCTCGGCGAGGTTGCTCAGCACATCCAGCTCGGCCAAGGCGCCGGCGGTGTCCTGCAACGGCGGCAACTGGCTGATCAAGTCTTCGAGCAGCGCTTCGTAAAGCATTTTTTCCCGAGCCAGCGCGCGACTCTTGGCCGACAGCGCCTTGTCTTCGAATTCTTTCAGCTCGGGCGTGATGAAACGCTCGGCGCCTTTGAGCGTCTGCCGGCGGATGTAGTCAGCGGGCGCCGATTCAGCCTGCTTGCTCGGCAGCTCGATGAAGTAGCCGTGGATACGGTTGTAGCCGACTTTCAGATTGGCCAGACCAGTACGGGCCTTCTCCCGGGCTTCGAGATCGATGAGGAACTGGCCGGCGTTTTCGCTCAGCGATTGCAGTTCGTCGAGTTCACTGTCGTAACCGGTTTTCAGCACGCCGCCGTCACGGATCACCGCAGGCGGGTTATCGATGATGGCTTTGGCCAGCAGCGCCGCCAGTTCTGGATAGGTGCTGGTGGTGGCCGCCAGATGCTGCAGGTGCGGCGCTTCCAGCTCGGTCATCGCCACTTGCAGTTCGGGCAGCGCGCCGAGTGCATCGCGCAGACGCGCGAGGTCACGTGGTCGCGCGTTGCGTAGACCGATTCGCGCCAGGATCCGCTCGATGTCGCCGATTTCCTTGAGCTGCGGTTGCAGCTTTTCAAAACGGTAGCCGTCGAGCAGGCAGCGGATCGACGTCTGGCGGGCGAGCAGCACTGTGAGATCGCGCAACGGTCGATTCAACCACCGAGTGAGCAAGCGACTGCCCATGGCGGTCTGGCAGCGATCGACCACCGATTGCAGTGTGTTGTCGCGGCCGCCGGCCAGGTTAGTGTCCAGCTCCAGGTTGCGCCGGCTGGCGCCGTCGAGCACCACGGTGTCGTCGAGACGTTCGTGACGCAGGCTGCGCAAGTGGGGCAGGGCGGTGCGCTGGGTCTCTTTGGCGTAGGCAAGCAGGCAGCCGGCAGCGCCGATGGCCAGGGTCAGGTTTTCGCAGCCGAAGCCTTTCAGGTCTTGGGTGGAAAACTGCTGGCAGAGACTTTTCAGCGCCGAATCACGCTCGAAATCCCACGGCGCACGACGACGTACGCCACGGCGCTTTTCCGCCGGCAGGTCTTTTGGCCAGTCATCAGGAATCAGCAATTCCACCGGGTTGACCCGCTCCAGTTCCGCCAGCAGGTTTTCCCAGCCTTTGATCTCGAGCACGGTGAAGTTGCCGCTGGTGATGTCCAGCACCGCCAGGCCGAATAGACGCTCGTCGCCCAGTACCGCTGCGATCAGGTTATCGCGGCGTTCGTCCAGCAGCGCCTCGTCACTGACTGTCCCCGGCGTGATGATCCGTACGACCTGGCGCTCCACCGGGCCTTTGCTGGTGGCCGGGTCACCGACCTGCTCACATATCACCACCGACTCGCCGAGCTTGACCAGTTTCGCCAGGTACCCTTCCGCCGCGTGGTAAGGAATCCCACACATCGGAATCGCCTGACCCGCCGACTGCCCGCGCGCGGTCAGGGTGATGTCCAGCAACTTGGCGGCTTTCTTCGCATCTTCGTAGAAGATTTCGTAGAAATCGCCCATGCGATAGAACATCAGCTGGTCCGGGTGCTGATTCTTCAGGCGCCAGTATTGCTGCATCATCGGAGTGTGGGAGGACAGGTCGGAGACGGCTTTATTCATCGGATTGTCGGGCAACTCGTTAAAAGATGTAGGGCAAAGCGCGGGCATTGGCCGGGCTTTTCCGCGATGGGCGCAAGGTTACCATGGGCAGTCAGCCCGACGCAGGCACTGCTGTCGGGTGAGCCTTTGCTTGTGGAGAAAAGTTGATCTATGCACGATTTATGCAAGTCAGCATTTGTCATCGGGAAAAACTTCAAGCACTATGCGCGTTATGCAAAAACGCAACGTTTCCTCCGTCTTAAGAGCACTGCTCGACCAGCACGGGATCTCCCCCACGGAGCTCCACCGTCGCACCGGCGTGCCTCAATCAACGCTCTCGCGGATTCTCAGCGGGAAGATTGTCGATCCTTCGGATAAACACATTTCGAAGATCGCCGAGTATTTCAACGTCAGCACAGATCAGTTGCGCGGGCGCGCGGACGTCGCGCCAACGACCGGCGGCACTCGCGCTGACGTGCATGCGGAACTCAAGGACATAAGCCTGTGGGACGACGACACGCCCGTCGATGACGACGAGGTGTCGGTGCCCTTTCTACGTGAGGTTGAATTGGCTGCTGGATCAGGAAGATTCGTCATCGAAGAGAGCGAGCGCTCTAGCCTGCGCTTCGGCAAGCGCAGCCTGCGCCACAACGGTGTGCAGTTCGATCAGGCCAAGTGTGTGACCGTACGCGGCAACAGCATGTTACCGGTTCTGCGTGATGGCGCCACCGTCGGCGTCAACGCCGGCAAGTGCGGCATCGGCGACATCATCGATGGCGATCTGTATGCGATCAATCACAACGGCCAGCTGCGCGTGAAACAACTCTATCGCCTGCCCACCGGCATCCGTCTGCGCAGCTTCAATCGCGACGAGCATCCGGACGAGGACTATAGCTTCCAGGAAATCCAGGAAGAGCAGATCGTCATCCTCGGTCACGTCTTCTGGTGGGGCATGTACGCCCGCTAACTCTCGTTCATCCAACTGAAACCTGCCCCCCGGCAGGTTTTTTTTCGCCTGCAGAAATCTCCCCACCCCTTGGCCCGCATGGGTTTCATGCATACGCGCAAATTTAATGCATAAATAAATGCATTTGCGCATTGACTGTATATGCATCCATGCATATTCTTGCCACCAAGCCGCTCGACAAAGCGGCTGGCAAGACAAGCTCTTTAGTTCCACAAGAACAGGCAGCGATGAACCGGCCTCAACGGTTCAGAGGGTTGGCAACTGACCCGGGTGTGCAGCGTAAAGCACCAGAAGCAGTTATCCGGCGGGCAGGGACCGCGGTCGGAAAAACAATCTGAATGGACTCGTACCGCGCCAGTAGCGCCGAAAAGTCAGCTTCCTTCTCGAACACAGGATTGGAAGGAAGGCGAAGGAGCGCATTACTGAAAAGCCCGGTGTACAAGCGCCGGGCTTTTTGGAATGCCTGCCTCAAGAGAAACCGTTTGAACCCAACCCATCACTCATCAATCACCCACGGAGGCGTGACATGACAAACGAGCAACAAGCGTTGGCGGACATGCCGATCTGGCTGGTCATCCTCCTCGCTGTCGTCGGCGGGGTGTCCGGCGAAATGTGGCGCGCCGACAAGGAAGGCGCCCGCGGCTGGTCACTGGTACGGCGGCTGGCCCTGCGCTCCGGTGCCTGCATGATCTGCGGCGTGTCGGCGATCATGCTGCTGTATGCCGCCGGCATGTCGATCTGGGCCGCTGGCGCTTTTGGCTGCCTGACCGCGATGGCCGGCGCTGATGTCGCCATCGGCCTCTATGAACGCTGGGCCGCCAAGCGCATTGGCGTCTGCGAAGTGCCGTCAGGCAATACCAACAAGGAGTAATACGCAAGTTACGACACATCTGAAAGGGAGGTCATTTCATGTTGAGCGAATTTCGCTGCGGCCAGTGCAACCGTTTGCTCGCCCGAGTAAACACAGTATTCCAAGTGCAAATCAAATGTCCTCGATGCAGGACATTGAACTATGCCAAGGCTGAACGTCCTGGCACCCCGCCTGTGAGCGAACTGACAGCTTCAGACTGCAAACAATAACTTATCAAGCAATAGGTGAAGTTCTATGGCATCGCTACCTCGTTATCCGTTTACCGAAAATGGCAGTTCGGTCTTGCTGCCGCTGCATGAGATGTCCGCCGGCCAATATCTTCAATCGCCAGACAAGCGCTTCAAATTAGATGTCCAGGCCGATGGCAATCTGGTGATCTACGATGGTGTCACTCCTGTCTGGGTAGCTACGGCCGGTCAGCCGTATACCTCTGGGGGTAAGCAGATTGATAAATCAAAGATTTATTTTTATTTGATGTATTACGCATTTCTCAACGATCCGACTCACGGACGGATGTGGGGCACTGCCAACAGTACGCCACTGAACAATGACATTTGGGGCGCTTATGTTCGCACCTATCTGCAGTTGCAGAATGACGGCAACCTGGTCGTAGTTGACTCCGTTCCCGTGTGGGCGAGTAATTCTGCCATCCCGATCAGCCCGGTGGTGGAATCTGTCTATATTCCCGCCGGTACCACGCTCGAAGTTGACCGACGGTATGTCGTGGGGGGAACGACTCTAGTCTTCCAGTCCGACGGCAACCTGGTGGTTTCGAATGGCCCGCTTGGTGTCCTGTGGGCGAGCTGGACTCAGAACAAAGGTGCCACCCGTGCAGTTATGCAGGAGGACGGCAACTTCGTTATTTATGACGCGAACAATACGCCACTGTGGTTTACCGGCACTGCTGGCAAACCGGGTGCCATGGCCAAGGTACAGGCTAACGGCAGTTTTTCGATTGTCAGCGAGAAACCGGTGTGGGCCCGATTCGGTTTTACCCCCACCATTCTGCCGAAGCGGGTTTACCAGTGGGATAACGGGCCATGGACGCCGTTTATCGAGCGTCCAATCTGGTCGTTTTAAGTATTTCTGATGTCAGCCCCGAGTAACTTCGGGGCTGTTTTTTTTGATATTGAGTTGCCCACTGCCAAGCGGTATTTATTTTTTGAAAACAGCCATCGCTGCCTGACCAACTCGACGCGCCGCGCTCCAAGCGCCTGAACCCCGCACAAAACCCAAAGTGGGAGCGGTGTTTTCATCAATTCCCTCCACCTCTGGACCCCCCCATGAAGATCACCCCGATCCTCACGCAACTGCGTGGGCAATGCCCTGGGCTTGCCAATCATATTTCGGTGGGTGTCGATCTGGCGTTGCTGCAAGGCAACCCCGATCTACCGACACCCTCGGCGCACGTTCTGCTGCTGGCCGATCTGGCCAGTCCTGGCAGCGCACAGAACTTCGCCACCCAACCGATCTGCGAGCGCTTCGAAATCGTACTGATGCTTGACGCTACCGACGCTACAAAAGCGCTGGATCGGTTGCACGACCTGCGCGCCGAACTGTGGCGCGCGCTGGTGGGGTTCAAGCCCGATGCCAACTACAGCGCCATCTTCTACGACGGCGGCGAGCTGGTCTCGATCAACAGCAGCCGCCTGTTCTATCGGCTGCGTTTTTATGCCGAGTTCCAGCTCGGCCGCAATCTGCCAAGTCAGCCTGCGGAGAGTTGGCACGAGCGCGAACTGGACGCTTTGTCGTCCTTTACCGGGATGACGGTGCGGGTCGATGCGATCGATCCGGCCGACCCCAACCTGCAACGCCCGGGCCCGGATGGCCGGGTGGAAATGACTTTCTCTGGAGACGTAACCCCATGAGCAATCGCATCACCGTAGTGCCGGCCGCTGGCCGTGTCGTACCTGACCCGGAGGCGGGCGACCTGTTGCCGGCTGCCGGCCGTGACGTGCTGGACAGCGCCTGGTGGCGCCGGCGTCTGGCCGACGGCGATATCACACTCAAAACCGCAAAAGCGGCTAAACCACAGGGAGCCAAATAATGGCGATCGGATTCAGCAACATCCCGGCGGACATTCGTGTGCCGCTGTTCTATGCCGAAATGGACAACTCGGCCGCCAACAGCGCGACCTCGGCCATGCGCCGTTTGATCGTCGCGCAGGTCAACGACAATATTGCCCCGACTGAAGTCGGCAAGCTGGTGCTGGTTTCCAGCGTGGCGCTGGCGAAAAGCATCGGCGGCCAAGGCTCGATGCTCGCCTCGATGTACGAGACCTTCCGCAAGGCAGACCCGATCGGCGAGATCTGGTGCCTGCCGCTGCACAACACCGAAGGCGCCATCGCCAAAGGCGTGTTGACCCTGACCGGCACCGCAACTCAGGCGGGCATGCTCAATCTATACGTCGGCGGCGTGCACGTGCAGGCCACCGTGGTCAATGGCGCCACCGCCGCGCAAGCGGCCACCGCACTGGCGCAGAAAATCAACGCCACTGCCGACCTGCCGGTCAGCGCAGCCGCTGCGGAAGGTGTGGTCACCCTGAACGCCAAATGGACCGGCGACAGCGGCAACGACATCAGCCTGCAATTCAATCGCCTGGGCAAGAGCAACGGCGAAGAAACTCCGGCTGGCCTGACCAGTGCAATCACCGCCATGACCGGCGGCGCCGGTGTGCCGGATCAGATCGCCGCCGTCGCGGCTCTAGGCGATGAGCCGTTCGAATTCATCGCGCTGCCGTGGTCCGATCTGGCCACCCTCAACACTTGGCAAGCAGTAATGGATGACAGCACCGGGCGCTGGTCGTGGGCCAAGCAACTGTTTGGTCACGTCTACAGCGCCAAACGCGGCACGGTCGGTACGCTGGTCGCCGCAGGCCAGGCGCGCAACGATCAGCACATGACCATCCAGGCGCTGGAACCGGGCGTGCCGCAACCGTTCTGGGTGCAGGCCGCCGCGCTGGCTGCGCGCACGGCGGTGTTCATCTCCGCCGACGCCAGCCGTCCGACGCAAAGCGGCAGCCTGCCGGGCGTTGACCCGGCGCCGGCCAGCGAGCGCTTCACCCTGACCGAGCGTCAGTCGCTGCTCAACTACGGCATCGCCACTGCTTACTACGAAGGCGGTTACGTGCGCATCCAGCGCTCGATCACCACCTACCAGAAGAACGCCTACGGCCAGGCCGACAACTCCTATCTGGACAGCGAAACCATGCACCAGTCGGCGTTCATCGTGCGTCGTCTGCAAAGCGTGATCACCAGCAAATACGGCCGCCACAAACTGGCCTCCGACGGCACCCGTTTCGGCGCCGGCCAGCCTATCGTCACGCCAGCGACTATTCGCGGCGAGCTGATTGCGCAGTACGCCAAGCTAGAGCTGGAAGGCCATGTGGAGAACGCCGAACTGTTCGCCGAACACCTGATCGTCGAGCGCGACGTGCAGGACCCGAGCCGCGTGAACGTGCTGTTCCCGCCGGATTACATCAACGGTCTGCGCGTTTTCGCACTGCTCAACCAGTTCCGTCTGCAGTACGACGACGCGGCCTGATCGGCGCCGTCGGCGCTAAGCATTCAGCCCACCTCGCGTGGGCTTTTATTTGAAGGGAGAAACACCATGGGTCAACTGATTGCAGGCACCTGCTACGTCAAGGTCGACGGCGCACAACTGACCATCAATGGCGGCTGCGAAGCCCCGCTGATGGCCGTCAAACGTGAAACCGTCGTGCCCGGTTTCTACAAGGAAACCGACATCGCACCGTCGTTCAAAGTGACCGCGCTGCACACCGCCGACTTCCCGCTGAAGAAGCTGATCGAAGGCACTGATATCACCGTCACCTGCGAGTTCAGCAACGGCAAAGTCTACGTGCTGGCCGGCGCCTATCTGGTCGAGGAGCCAGTCTCCAAGGGCGACGACGCCACCATCGAACTGAAATTCGAAGGCATCAAGGGGACTTGGCAATGAGCGCCGCCGTGAAGCTTCAAGTAGCAATCGAAGCCCACGGCGAGCCTCTGACCGAACTCGTTCTGCGCCGTCCGACGGTGCAGGAAGTGCGAGCGATCAAGGCGCTGCCGTACAAGATCGACAAGAGCGAAGAAGTCAGCCTCGACATGGACGTGGCGGCCAAATACATCGCCGTGTGCGCCGGCATCCCGCCGTCGTCGGTGAACCAGCTCGATCTGGCTGACCTCAATGCGCTGAGCTGGGCCGTCGCGAGTTTTTTCATGAGTGCGGCGTCGGCGCCATCACCGACCTGATCGCCGTCGCCTATGACCTGGCCTGGTTCTGGAAGGTTGACCCCGAACAGATGATGGCCAGGCCACTGGATGTGCTCCGCGAATCGCTGGAGCACGCGCAACGGATCAATGCGATGCAGCAGGTGCAGTGATGGCAGACGAAGAGAAGAAAACCCCGAAACCGGTGCTGATCACCGGCATCGATGAACTCTCGCCCAAACTGGGCGCCCTGCGCATGAAGGTTGAGAGTTTTAAAAACAATCTCGAGCAGACCGGCCTCGGCAAACTGGACATCAGTGGTCTGTTCAACGGCGGCAGCGTGATCACGCCGTTTGTAGACGGCATCAAATCGGCCGCAGCGTTCCAGGGAAAATTGAGCGAAGTCAGCGACACGGCGAAAACCGTCGATCTGCCCGCCGCGCCGACTGCTGCCACGCAGAACATGAACGTGTTAAGTGCGTCGATGCAGAAGGTTTCGGCGGCGGTGGACGCTGCGCTGGTGCCGGCGGTGGGGGCCTTGGTGGTCGGACTGGAGCCGATGCTGACGCAGGTCGGCAGCCTGCTCGCCGACAACCCGAAACTGGTTGAAGGCCTGGCGGCGGGGGCAATTGCCTTCTCCGCCATGCAAACCGCGGTCACCGGTATGACGCAGGTGATGGACGTCATGAGCATCGTGCTCAAGACCAACCCGATCATGCTGATCGCCATGGGCATTGCCGTGGCGGCCGGTTTGATCGTGGCCAACTGGACACCAATCAGCGCGTTTTTCACAGGGATGTGGGAAGGCGTGAAAAACATCGGTGCGAGTGCAATGGCGACGTTGCGCTCGGTACTTGACTGGCGACCGCTCGCGGCACTGGCTGCGCTGTGGGAACCGGTCACGGGATTTTTCTCGGCTATCTGGGACAAGGTCACGGTCGTGACGGCGCCAGTGATCGACTTCTTCAAGTCGGTTTTCGCGTGGTCGCCTGCGGGGATGATCATTGAAAACTGGGGGGCGCTGACCGGTTTGTTCTCGGCGATCTGGGAATTGCTCGAGGCCTTGAGTGTGCCGGTGATGGCGTTTCTCAGAAACCTGTTCGATTTCTCGCCGATGCAGATGATTACCGATGCGTGGGGTGGTGTCGTGACGTTCTTCGAACCGATGTTCACCACGCTGCAATCGGCCGTACAAAGCACCCGGGATATCCTGCGCACGCTGTTCGATTTTTTCCCGATGGAAATGCTCACCAGCGCCTGGGGTGGAGTTGTCGGGTTCTTCGAACCGATCTGGATGGCGCTGCAAACGTCTGTGCAGCGAGTCAGAGGCTTTTTCACCAGCCTGTTCGAGTGGTCACCGCTGGAGCAGATTGCCCAGTATTGGCAGCCGATCGGTGAGGTCTTTTCGGCGCTCTGGGGCGTTGTGTTGGCGCTGTCCGCGCCGGTCGTGGATTTTCTGCACAGTCTGTTCGAATGGAAACCGCTGGATCAGATCATCGAGAGTTGGGGGCCGATCACTGAGTGGTTCGGCGAGTTGTGGCAAAAGCTGCAAACCGTCATTGCGCCGATCAAGGAGTTGTTCGAGGGTGGCTTCGCCGGACTGATCGCCAAGGTCACCGGCAAGGTTGAAACTCTCACTGAAGCACAACGCCAAACCAATGCCGAAGGCAAAGGCGAACTGGCGCCGGCGTTCTTCGCTGCCAGTCCGGCGCCTGCTGGCAACGGCACACTGCAAAGCGGTTCGTTGCCACAAACCTCCAGCGCGCTGATCCAGCAAAGCGCCGCCAACAACCGCACGCAGCTCGAAGGCGGGCTGACGGTGCGCTTCGAAAATGCGCCGGCCGGCCTGCGCACCGAACAACCGCAAACCAATCAACCTGGCCTGGCCGTGTCTTCACGCATCGGCTATCGCTCGCTGTCGATGGGAGGTTCCCAATGAACTGGCGTGACCGTTTATTGTCGGCATCCTTTCGCGGTGTCGGTTTCTGGATCGACCAGGCGAAAACCCCGGTCGGTCGCAAAGGGCAGTTGCATGAATACCCGCAACGCGACCTGCCGTTTTTCGAGGACCTCGGCCAGCAGGCCAAGACTCACGATCTGACCGCGTTCATCATCGGCCCTGATTGTCTGGAGCAGCGCGACAAGTTGCTCAAGGCGCTGGAGCAGGGCCGTGGTGAGCTGGTGCATCCGTGGCTCGGACGCCTGCAAGTCAAAGTCGGCGAATGCGACATGACCCACACCCGCCAGGACGGTGGGTTGGTGACGTTCGCATTGAAGTTCTATCCCGATCAGCCTTTGCCGTTTCCGACCGCCACGGTCAGCACGCAGAAAGTGCTGCTGGTCAAAGCCGACGGTCTGCTGGGTTCGGCGGTGGCGCGTTTCGAACAGGCGATGACTTTGATCAAGGCAGCGCGGATCGGCATCACCAACCTGCGCAACAGCCTCACCGGCGTCTATGACGTGATCAAGGAGCAACTGAAACCTTTGATCGAGCAGTACCGCCAGATCACTGAACTGGTCAAAGCCGTGAAGGAGCTGCCCAAGGAAGTAGCGGCGGAATTCAAGGGTTTGCTCGGTGATATCAAGGAGCTGAAAGCGTTCGCCAAGGAAGGCTACCGTGGCGTGATTGCTGACGTGTCGCAGCAACTCGAAGCGATTCGCAAGGCCGATGCGCCGAAGATCACCACGGGCAAGGACACCAATGCCGCCGCGCAGGCGATGGCCGATCTGGTGCAGGACACGCTGCTGGTCAAAGTGGCGCAGTGGGTGGCGTCGATGCCGGTGGCGACCACGCCGGTGAAGCTGGCGTCGACACCGTCGGTGGCTCAACAGTCAACGTCGCCGGTGAGTCGTCAGGAAGTTCCCGTCAGCGATGACATGCAAGCGCTGCGCACAGCGGTGACTGCAGCGATCGACCCGATGCTGGCGAAAGCCGGACCTGCGCACTTCCAGGCCATCAACGATGTAAAGGAAGCGCTCGTGGCTCATCTCAAAGCGGTGGCGTCCTCCGGCGTGCGTCAAGTCAGCAAATCGTTTCAGGAAAGCTTTCCGGCAGTGGTCGTGGCCTACAAACAGTTTGGCGACGCCACGCGGGTCGAAGAAGTGACTCAGCGTAACGCGATTACCCATCCCGGTTTCTCGCCCAACGATGTGAAAGTCTCGCGGGAGTGATGCCATGAACGAGATGGACAATCACGTCACGCTGACAGTCAACAACATGGAATACGGCGGCTGGAAAAGCGTCGAAATCACTGCTGATCTGGAGCGTCAGTTCCGCACTTTCAAACTCGACATCACCTGGCAATGGCCAGGGCAGGCCGTAGACCAAAGGATCAAACCCGGCGACCCCTGCGAGGTAAAAATCGGCAAGGACTTGGTGCTCACCGGTTACGTGTTCAAAGCACCGATCCGCTATGACGGGCGGCAGATCAGCCTGACCATCGAAGGCAGTTCCAAGACTCAGGATCTGGTCGATTGCGCCGCTCGCAACCTGCCCAGCCAATGGCAGCAACAACCCTTGCTGACTATCGTCCGCGATCTGGCGAGCGAATATGGGCTGTCAGTGGTCAACGAGATCAGCGAAACCACACGCCTGACCAAACACACCATCGTGCCGGGTGAAACGGCATTCCAGTCGATCGACCGATTGCTCTCGCTGCTGCGGGTGTTTTCCACCGACAACGAGCTGGGCCAGTTGGTGCTGGCCAAACCCGGCAGCGGCGGCCGCGCCAGCGATGCGCTGGAGCTGGGCAAGAACGTCCTGTCGGCCAGTGCGCCGATGGATTTTAGCCAGGTGTTCTCCGAGTACCGGGTGATCGGTCAGCAAAAAGGCTCGGATGCGAAAAGCGGCGCGGCGGTCAGCGAAGTCGAGTCGACCGCGGCCGATCTGAGTTTCAAACGGCGGCGCACCACGGTGATCAATGAAGGCACGCAACTGACCTTTGAGTTGGCGCAGCAGCGTGCCCAATGGGAAAGCGCGACCCGCATGGGCCGCGCACAGACCACCACCTATCAGGTGCAGGGCTGGCGGCAGAGCAATGGCGATTTGTGGCGCCATAACACGCTGGTCAAGGTCAAGGATCCGGTGCTCGATTTCGATGGCGACATGCTGATCTCCAAGGTCACTTATTCGCTGTCGGCGCAGGGTTCGGTGACCACGTTGCAAGTTGCCCCGCCGCATACCTTTGATCCTGATCCGACTCCCCCGAAGCAAACCCAGGCCTGACGCAGGATCCTGCTGGCGACAATGGCCCCTGTG
>NZ_WBRZ01000150.1:0-13671 GCF_008923895.1 Pseudomonas sp. GXM4 | reverse complement strand
TTCAGTTACTTGGTCGAGCTGTTACAGCAGCGGGATCGAGTAGCTGAGGATCAGGCGGTTTTCGTCCTGGTCGCGTTGACCGGCGATGTCGTTGCGCCACGTAGCGTTTTTCCACATGAAGCCGACGTTCTTCAACGGACCTTCCGGAACAACGTACGCCACGGTCAAATCGCGTTCCCACTCGGAGGCGCCATTCGAGGTTTGCACACGACTACCGTAGGTATCAATGTTGTCGCCGCGCAGATAAACCATGCCAGCGGTCAGGCCTGGCACGCCAACTTTGGCGAAATCATAGGAGTAGCGTGCCTGCCAAGTGCGCTCGCCGGCACGGTTGAACTTCTGGATCTGCATGTCGGTGATGGTGTAGTTAGACGAGCCGTCACCCTGGTTCAGCCAAGGGAAGTCGCTGCTGCCGTTGCTCACCTGATAGCCGCCACCAAAGGTGTGACCGGCAACGGTGTAAAGGAACAAGCCGCTGTACAGGTTGTTGTCGACCTTACCTTTGCCGTTACCAAGCGTACTGTTGCCGTACGCACCGTTGCTGAAGTAGTCCGAATCGTTGCCATTGCGGCCGTCATCGGAGCTATTGAAGTACCGGAAGTCGGACTTCAACACACCTGGGCCAATCGACCAGTTATGCACCAGACCCAGGAAGTGTTGCTTGTAGAAGTTTTCCAGGTTGCCGTAGTAGTACTGGGCCGTCAGATCCTTGGTGATTTTATAGTCACCACCGGCGTAGATGAACTTGTTGCTGTTTGTGGTGCGCGCAGTTGCGCCACCGATCGACAGCTGTTCATTGTTGCTGGAGTTACGACCTTTCACGTGCTCGATCTGGCCACCGACCAGCGTCAGGTCCTTGATCTCGCCGGAAGTAATCTGGCCACCCTGCCAGGTTTGCGGCAGCAGACGACCGTCGTTGGTGACGATGACCGGGTTCTTCGGCTGCAAGGTACCCAGCTTCAGCTCTGTCTGGGAAATCTTGGCTTTAGCCGTCAGACCCAGGCTCGAGAAGTTATCAACAGCTTCGCCATTGGATTTGCTTGGGAATACAGTTCCGCCGTACGAAGTCGAGGTCGCACCGTTGGTACCACCGCCCGAATCCAGGCGAACGCCCAGCAGACCGATAGCATCGATACCAAAACCTACGGTGCCTTGGGTGTAGCCGGAGATGAAGCGCAGATCGAAGCCTTGGCCCCATTCTTCGTTCTTGCTCTGCACACCGTTACGCTTGTTAGCGGGACTATTGGCAGCGCTATCACGGTTATCGTTGTTGATATAGAAGTTACGCAGACCCAGAGTAGCCTTGCTGTCTTCGATGAAACCGGCGGCGCCTGCCTGCTGCGCCATAACCCCAACGGCCACAGCCAGGGCCAAGGTGGACTTGTTCATGTATCGCTCCTCTCGTTCTAATTCTTGTGTTCCTGGTTCGGGGTCGATTTGCCCTGAATCCTAAGATGCGCGATTAGCGCCAGACCGTGACTGCCAAGTCAATCGTAACCTTGTGTGTCTACGACCATCGTCTAATCGCCAGTGATTGGGTCCCTGCAGCGTAAAGACTTCCTGATAATCCCAAAAAGAATTTATTCATCCTTTTTCATACCATTCGGACATATGGCCCATTAATGGCCCTTTGCGCCGGGAAACAGCGTATCGGCGCCTAAGCTCATTCCTAAATGGTATTTGTTGACCTTTTTTTAGATCGATTAGCTTTGCCGTGCTCCCAACACGGCAAATCCCATCGAAAAGGCGACGCATCATGGCGAAACGCGCACTATCAAGTCAATTTGTTACAGTTTGTGTGTCGGCACTGTTTTCTTTTTCCGCACATGCCGCCGGTCTGACGGTCGGCTACCAGACCGGGATCGATCCGAGCAAAGTGCCGCAGGCCGACGGTGTCTATGAAAAAACCATCGGCGAGAAGATCGACTGGCGTCGTTTCAACAGCGGCCCGGAAGTCGTCACTGCCATTGCTTCTGGCGACGTGCAGATCGGCAACCTTGGCTCAAGCCCACTGGCAGCAGCTGCTTCACGCAATCTGCCGATCGTGGCGTTTATCGTTTCGGCGCAGATTAATGCCGCCGAAGCCTTGGTGGTGCGCAACGGCAGCGGCATCGACAAACCACAGGACCTGATCGGCAAGACCATCGCCACACCGTTCGTGTCGACCTCGCACTACAGTCTGCTTGGGGCGCTGAAGCACTGGGGCCTGAATACTTCGCAAGTCAAAGTGGTCAACCTGCAACCGGCGGAAATCGCCGCCGCGTGGAAGCGTGGCGACATTGACGGGGCGTTTGTCTGGTCGCCGGCGCTGGGCGAGATCCGCAAGACCGGCAAGACCCTGACCGACGCCGCCCAGGTCGGCCAGTGGGGTGCGCCGACCTTCGAGGTGTGGGTGGCGCGCAAAGACTTTGCCGAGAAGCATCCCGAGGTCGTGGCCAAGTTTGCCAAGGTCACCCTGGAGTCGTTCGCTGATTACGCCGCACACAAAGACAGCTGGACGGCCGACTCGGTGCCTGTGCAGAAAATCGCCAAATTGACCGGTGCCAACGCAGCAGATGTGCCGGAACTGCTGGCCGGTTCGGCGTTCCCGGATGCCAAGGCGCAGCAAAGCACGGCGCTGCTGGACGGCGGCACCGCCAATGCCATTGCCGAAACGGCGAAATTCCTGAAGGAACAGGGCAAGGTCGAGACGGTGCTGCCTGATTATTCGCCGTACGTCAGCGCCAAATTCATCACTGACTGAATGCAGAACCCTGTAGTGAGGGGATTTATCCCCGCTGGGTCGCGTAGCGACCACCTATGTTTTCACTTGGAAACGCAAGGGGACTGCTGCGCAGTCCAGCGGGAATGATTCCCCTCGCCACAGACCTCGCTGTTGTTCAGAGGGTCTTTTCGAAGATCTTCGAATTACGCTGATAGTTGTACAGCGACGCCCGTGCCGCTGGCAGGCGTTCCACGCTGCTCGGCTCGAATCCGCGCTCGCGGAACCAGTGCGCGGTGCGCGTGGTGAGTACGAACAGGGTTTTCAAACCCTGCGCCCGCGCACGGGTTTCGATGCGTTCGAGCAATTCGTCGCCGCGTCCGCCATGGCGATACTCGGGATTCACCGCCAGGCACGCCAGTTCGCCGGCATCGGAATCGGCAATCTGATACAGCGCCGCACAGGCGATGATCATGCCTTCGCGCTCGACCACGCTGAACTGCTCGATCTCGCGCTCCAGCACTTCCCGCGAGCGGCGCACCAGAATGCCCTGTTCTTCCAGCGGACTGATCAGGTCGAGCAGGCCGCCGACGTCTTCAATCGCCGCTTCGCGCACCAATTCGAACTGCTCCTGCGCCACCAGCGTACCGCCACCGTCACGGGTGAACAGCTCGGTCAGCAGCGCGCCGTCTTCGGCATAACTGACGATATGGCTGCGCGCAACGCCGCCACGGCAGGCTTCGGCGGCGGCATCGAGCAACTCCGCTTGATAGTTGCTCATGCCCAGACGCTGCAAATGGGCCGGCACTTGTTGCGGGCGCAGTTCACGGACCAGTTTGCCGTTCTCGTCGATCAGGCCGAGCTCGGCGCCGAACAACAGCAGCTTGTCCGCGCCCAGATCAATCGCGGCGCGGGTGGCGACGTCTTCGCAGGCGAGGTTGAAAATTTCACCGGTCGGCGAATAGCCCAGCGGCGACAGCAATACGATCGAGCGTTCATCGAGCAGGCGATTGATGCCCTTGCGGTCAACCCGACGCACTTCACCGGTGTGGTGATAGTCGACACCTTCCAGCACACCGATCGGCCGCGCGGTGACGAGGTTGCCGCTGGCCACGCGCAGACGCGAGCCCTGCATCGGCGACGAGGCCATGTCCATCGACAGGCGCGCTTCGATGGCGATGCGCAACTGGCCGACCGCATCGATCACACACTCCAGGGTCGCGGCATCGGTGATGCGCATGCCGTGATGGTAATGCGGGGTCAGGCCACGGGCGGCGAGGCGGGTTTCGATCTGCGGGCGCGAGCCGTGCACCAGCACCAGACGCACGCCCAGACTGTGCAGCAAGACCAGGTCGTGGACGATGTTGCCGAAATTCGGATGCTCGACGCCGTCGCCGGGCAGCATGACGACGAAGGTGCAATCGCGGTGGGCATTGATGTATGGGGACGCGTGGCGAAGCCAATTGACGTATTCGGGCATGAACCTGGGCCTGTAATAAAGAGCAGCCGAAAAAAGGGGCGAAACGAAAAACGCACAGCGGGCTGATGGTTATCGTCGGAACAGGCTTGGCGACACGCGCGCTCTCCTCATGAATACGGGTTGTGGTGCAGGCAATTTACCGGGTTGATGCAAGACATTTAACCCTGAGGCAGCGAGCCTGCTCGCGAAAACGGTGGATCAGGTTCATCAATGGCGACTGACAAAACGCTTTCGCGAGCAGGCTCGCTCCCACACAGGGCCGTCATCGTTCGTCTGTCGTCAGGCAATAATGTTCAATCAACTGCCGAATCAGATGCACGGTAGGCTGCAAACGTGACATTTCAAGGTACTCGCCGGGTTGATGTGCGCAGGCAATGTCGCCGGGGCCGAGGACGATGGTTTCGCAGCCGAGGCGCTGAAGATAAGGCGCTTCGGTGCCGAACGCTACTGCTTCGGCGCGATGGCCGGTGAGCTTTTCGGCGATGCGCACCAGTTCGGCATCCTCTGACTGTTCGAACGGCGGCACTTCCGGAAACAGCGGTCGGTAGTCGATCTTCACCTTGTGCCGCTCGGCCACCGGGTTGAGCTTGCGCAGGATTTCCGCACGCAGCAGGTTCGGGTCCATGCCCGGCAGCGGCCGCAGGTCGAACTCCAGCGAACACTGGCCGCAGATGCGATTGGGATTGTCGCCGCCATGAATGCAACCGAAGTTCATCGTCGGTTGCGGCACGCTGAATTGTGGATTGCTGAATTCGCGCTGCCACAACAGGCGCAAACCACGCAGTTCGCCGATGGCATCGTGCATCGCTTCAAGGGCGCTGTGGCCCAGACGCGGATCAGACGAGTGGCCGCTCTGCCCGAGAATGTCGATGCGCTCCATCATGATGCCTTTGTGCATGCGGATCGGCTTGAGCCCGGTCGGCTCGCCGATCACCGCCGCGCGGCCCAGCGGTTGCCCGGCCTCGGCCAGTGCGCGGGCGCCGGACATCGAGCTTTCTTCGTCGCAGGTGGCGAGAATCAGCAGCGGTTGCTTGAACGGCTGATCAAGCAGCGGCTGCACGGCTTCGATGATCAGCGCGAAGAAGCCCTTCATGTCACAACTGCCCAGCCCGACCCAGCGGCCATCAACCTCCGTGAGCTTCAGCGGGTCGGTCTGCCACAACGCGTCGTCGTACGGCACGGTGTCGCTGTGCCCGGCCAGCACCAGGCCGCCGGGGCCGCTGCCGAAACTGGCGAGCAGATTGAATTTGCCGGGGCTGACCTGCCGGATATCGCAGCTGAAGCCCAGGTCACCAAGCCAGCCCGCCAGCAGATCGATGACGGCGCGGTTGGACTGGTCCAGGTTCGGTTGAGTACAGCTGACCGATGGCGCGGCAATCAGCGCGGCAAACTGGTCTTGCATGGACGGCAATGGCATCACTGACTCCAGGTCCCGGATTGAGGCCCACTATAGAACCATCCGGCGCGCGGAATAAACCGCCGCAGGGCGTAGGAAGTTTGACTCCTGTACACTGCACGGCCTTGGCAGCCACACATTCCCCCGGCTGCGCTCCCGATTCTGGATGTTCCGGCCATGCAAAAAGAAACTGAAATCAAACTCCGCGTCAGCCGCGAAACCCTCGCTGCCCTGCGCGAGCACCCGCTGCTGAAGAAACGCAACAAAAGTGGCTGGGAACGCCGTGAGTTGATGAACCAGTACTTCGACACCCCCGAGCGCGACCTCGCCCAAGCCAAAGTCGCCCTGCGCCTGCGCGAGGACGGTGACGAAGTGATTCAGACCCTCAAGACCCGTGGCCAGAGCGTCGCCGGTCTGTCCGAGCGTAACGAGTACGACTGGAAACTGGCGAAAGCCAAGCTCGACGTGAAAAAACTCGACGGCGAATGCTGGCCCGAGTCGCTGGCCGAGCTGGACAAGAAAACCCTCAAGCCGATCTTCACCACCGATTTCGTCCGCGAGCGCGCCGAAATCGCCTGGGGCCGTGGCAAGACCAAAGTGGTCATCGAAGCCGCGCTGGACCTCGGTCATGTGGTGGTCGGCAAGCAGAAGGAAGAAATCTGCGAGCTGGAACTGGAACTGCGCGAAGGCGAGCCTGCCGCGTTGCTGGAACTGGCTGCCGAATTGGCCGAAACCCTGGCGCTGATGCCATGCGATATCAGCAAGGCTGAGCGCGGTTATCGTCTGCACGACGCCAACAGTTACTCGCTGAGCCTGCCGGCGCCGCAGCTGACCACCGAAACCCGTCTCGACGACGCCTTCGCCGCGCTGAGCTGGCATCTGCTCGGCAGCAGCCAGCGTCTGGCCGAACAATATCGCTTCAACGGTCACTGGCGTCTGTTGCAGGACTGGGTCGAGAACCTCGCGGAAATGCGCGCCCTGCTCAGCAGCCTCGGCCAGGCGGCGCCGCGTCAGTCGACCCACGATTTACGTGTGGCCCTCGATGCCTTGCTCGAAGACTGGCGCCCGTTGGTGCAGGTCGGCATCGAGGACGAAGACGTGCGCAAGGCCGCGCCGGAGCAGTTCCTCGAAGAGCTGGAAGACCCGCGCTGGGGCCAGTTCTCGCTGAACGCTTCACGCTGGCTGCTGGCCCGCATCTGGACCGCCGACCGCAACACTCGCGGCAACCGTCAGGGTGACGCGCAACTGCACAGCTGGTTGCCGCGTCTGCTGGGCGAAGAAGCCACTGCCCTGCAGCTGCAACGCTATCAGCAGCAGCCGGAAGATCTTGCTGAACAACTGCCGCGTATCGAACGCATTCAGGTCTGGTTGCACCATGCGCGCAACGTGCTGGACATCCCGGAAATGGATCGCCTTTACGGTGAGCTGAACAAACTGGCGCAACTGGCCAACGAGCCGACCATCACCGACGAACTGCTCGATGCACGCAAGCATCAGGCGATTGCGGTGTACCAGAACCGCGCCTGGAAAATCCTCCTGCGCAGCTAAACACCTCCCCACCCGATCGTTCCCACGCTCTGCGTGGGAACGCCTCAATGGACGCTCTGCGTCCGCTTTGGGACGCAGAGCGTCCCGGGCTGCATTCCCACGCGGAGCGTGGGAACGATCAAGCGGGGACTGCTGCGCAGCCCAGCGGGGATAAATCCCCTCGCCACAAAGGCCATCCGCACTAGACCGGCAGGCTGGTGGTGGACTTGATCTCCGACAGCGCCACGATCGAATTCACTTCCTGTATCCCCGGCACCAGCGACAGCTTCTCGAAAAAGAACCGCTCGTACGCCTCGATATCCGCCGCGACAATGCGCAGCATGAAATCCACCGCCCCCATCAGCACATAACACTCCAGCACTTCCGGAAAGCCGCGAATCGCCTCGGTGAACTCGGTGAAGTTCGAGCGGCCGTGGGCGTTGAGTTTGATTTCGGCGAAGATCTGCGTGTTCAGGCCGATCTTCTTGCGATCCAGCAAGGTCACCTGGCCGCGAATGATGCCCTCCTCCTTCATCCGCTGAATCCGCCGCCAGCACGGCGATTGCGACAGGCCCACCTGCTCGGCGATCTGCGCGCTCGACAGTGAAGCGTCTTCCTGCAGCAAGGCGAGGATCTTGCGGTCGTAGGCGTCCAGCTCGCTGTGCATAAAAAATCCTCAAAGATCAGCTTTCACGAATCAACTCTTTCGATAAACCCGCTCAGACGCCGATCATAGCCAAGAAATACCCCGCACCGAATGTAAAAATTTCTCCAGTGATTTTGGAGACTCGCCATGCCGCACCTTGAAGCCGTAAACAGCCCCGCCGCCCGTGCTGATGTCTGGAACGTCAACAACGCCCACTGCCTGGCGCAATATCAAATCCTCGCCGAGGCCGAGCCGGATCTGCTGGTGCGCGTGCTGAATCTGTTCGCTTTGCAGTTTCTGACCCCGGAGCAGGTCAACGTCCAGCGCCAGGACGATCTGCTGTCGATCGATCTGCTCATGAGCGGCCTGAGTTGGCATCGCGCGCAAGTGATCGCGGAAAAACTGCGCAACCTGATCAGCGTCTGCGCGGTGGACCTGCACAACGCCGACGCGGCGTGGCAGGCGCCCGCCCAGGCTGCCGGCTGACAAATCCGGCAACGGCTTCGTCGGGTAGTGGCCCAACGGTCAGCGGGGCCGCGACTATCCTTTTGCGCATGACGCTCAAAAAGGAAAGCCGCATGTCCGTTCAATTTGTCACTCAGGACCGCTGGCTCGACCTCAACGATGTGTTGCGAGAACTGGTCGCCCAAGGCTTCATCTGCCAGGACGCGGCGGAACAGGCGCTCAATGCCCGCCGTCGCCATGCGGCTCACGGGCAGATGCATCCGCTGGAATTCATCGCCAGCCAGCAACTCGACGACCTCAGCCGTCCGGGCAAACATCTGGATCTGGAAAGCCTGACCCTGTGGCTGGCGCAACAGGCCGGTCAGCCGTATTTGCGCATTGATCCGCTGAAAATCAATGTCGCGGCGATCACGCCGCTGATGTCCTATGCCTTCGCCCAGCGCCACAAGATTCTCGCCGTCGCCGTGGACCGCGACTCGGTTACCGTGGCCAGCGCTCAGCCCTACGTCAGCGGTTGGGAAGCTGACCTGACCCACGTATTGAAGCTGCCGATCAAACGGGTCGTGGCCAACCCGGTCGACATCCAGCGCTTCAGCGTCGAGTTTTTCCGGCTGGCCAAATCGGTCAGCGGTGCCAGCAATGCCGACGCCCAGAGCGGCAACCTTGGCAACTTCGAACAACTGCTCAACCTCGGCGCCAGCGATCAGGAGCCGGACGCCAACGACGCGCACATCGTCAACATCGTCGACTGGCTGTTCCAGTACGCCTTCCAGCAGCGCGCCAGCGATATCCACATCGAACCGCGCCGTGAGCACGGCACCGTGCGCTTTCGCATCGACGGCGTGCTGCACAACGTCTATCAATTCCCGCCGCAGGTGACCATGGCGATCGTCAGCCGCCTGAAAAGCCTTGGCCGCATGAACGTCGCGGAAAAGCGCAAACCCCAGGATGGCCGGGTCAAGACCAAGACCCCGGACGGCGGCGAAGTGGAGTTGCGGCTGTCGACCTTGCCGACAGCGTTCGGCGAAAAAATGGTCATGCGGATTTTCGATCCGGAAGTGCTGCTGAAGAATTTCGACCAGTTGGGTTTCAGCGCCGACGACCTGCGCCGCTGGCAGGATATGACCCGCCAGCCCAACGGCATCATTCTGGTCACCGGGCCGACCGGCTCGGGCAAGACCACCACCCTGTACACCACGCTGAAAAAACTGGCGACGCCGGAGGTCAACCTCTGCACCATCGAAGACCCGATCGAAATGGTCGAGCCGGCCTTCAACCAGATGCAGGTGCAGCACAACATTGAGCTGACTTTCGCCGCCGGGGTGCGCGCGCTGATGCGGCAGGACCCGGACATCATCATGATCGGCGAGATCCGCGATCTGGAAACTGCGGAAATGGCGATTCAGGCCGCGCTCACCGGGCACTTGGTGTTGTCCACTCTGCACACCAACGATGCGCCGAGCGCCATCAGTCGTTTGCTCGAACTGGGCGTACCGCATTACCTGATCAAAGCCACCGTGCTCGGCGTCATGGCCCAGCGTCTGGTGCGCACCTTGTGCCCGCACTGCAAGGCGCCGCTGACGCTCGAGGATGAGGACTGGCAAACCCTGACCCGGCCCTGGCAGGCGCCGCTGCCGAGCAATGCGCAACGGGCGATCGGATGCCTGGAATGCCGCGACACCGGCTATCGCGGCCGCGCCGGCGTGTACGAAATCATGCAGCTGAGCGACAGCCTCAAAGCGTTGATCACCCCGGATACCGACCTCACCGCGATCAGGCGTCAGGCCTTCAAGGAAGGCATGCGCAGCCTGCGCCTGTCCGGTGCGCAGAAAGTTGCGGCGGGGCTGACCACCGTGGAGGAAGTGCTGCGGGTGACACCGCAAAGTGAGTTGAAATAATTCAGCACGGAACTGGATCGGGGATCGGCTATCCAACGCCGTAGTCAATCCCAGGAGTCACCTCATCATGCGTCTCAAACTCGCTGTCGCCACCTTGGCCCTGCTGTCGCTTCCCGTTGGTTCGGCCATGGCGGACAGCTTTTGGCGTAACGTCATCTCCTCCGGCGCCACCACCGGTTCGACCTACCTGACGTTCAAGGATCACAAGCTGATCGTCGCCGCCCAGGACGACGCCGGCAGCTTCGTCGCCAGCGACGGCGGCATCCGTGGCCCGTATCTGGAAGCAGCGATGCAGAAAGTCCGCGCCGACAACCCTGGCCTGCAGGCTTCGGACATGGAACTGGCGAACGCGATTCTGGCGAAGAACGCCGTGGCTTCCGAGTAAGCCTCGCACCCTCAAAAATGCCGCTCGATCGAGCGGCATTTTTTTGCCCGGATTACCGCCTCACCACCATGCCTTGTGGGAGCGAGCCTGCTCGCGAAAGCGGTGAGCCAGTCACCGAAAATGCTGGCTGGACGATTGCTTTCGCGAGCAGGCTCGCTCCCACAGGGACGGTGGTGGATTTAGAGATCAGCGGTAATCCTCCACCGGGACACAGGCGCAATACAGATTGCGATCGCCGTAGACGTTATCCACCCGATTCACCGCTGGCCAATATTTGTGCAATCGAGTGTGCGCATCCGGGGTAATGCCCTGTTCGATGCTGTAAGGCCGTTCCCAGATCCCAGTGACATCGGCCAAGGTATGCGGCGCGCGTTTGAGCGGATTGTCTTCGCCCGGCCAGTTGCCCTTCTGCACTTCATTGATCTCGGCGCGAATGCTCAGCATCGCCGCGATGAAGCGGTCGAGTTCTGCCTTGGATTCGCTCTCGGTCGGCTCGACCATCAACGTACCCGGTACCGGGAAGGACATGGTCGGCGCGTGGAAGCCGTAATCCATCAGCCGCTTGGCGACGTCTTCCTCGCTGATGCCGGTCTGCGCCTTCAGCGGGCGCAGATCAAGAATGCATTCATGCGCCACCCGGCCATTGCGCCCGGTGTAGAGCACCGGAAACGCGCCGGATAAATGCTGCGCCAGATAATTCGCCGCCAGAATCGCCACCTCGCTGGCGTCCGCCAGTTGCGGCCCCATCATGACGATATACATCCAGCTGATCGGCAAAATGCTCGCACTGCCCCACGGCGCTGCGCTGACTGCGCCGTTCTGTGCCAGCGGCCCGTCAATCGGCACCACCGGATGATTGGCGACGAACGGCGCCAGATGCGCGCGAACCCCGATCGGGCCCATGCCCGGCCCGCCGCCGCCATGAGGAAT
The DNA here is from genome assembly GCF_008923895.1 of Pseudomonas sp. GXM4. NCBI lineage: Bacteria > Pseudomonadati > Pseudomonadota > Gammaproteobacteria > Pseudomonadales > Pseudomonadaceae > Pseudomonas > Pseudomonas sp. GXM4. The sequence continues at coordinate 2,243 of NZ_WBRZ01000150.1, read as the reverse complement.
GCAGAAGGTCTTGTGCAGGTTCATGTGCGACACGTCGGCGCCGATGTCCGCCGGCCTGGCCAGGCCGACCTGGGCATTGAGATTGGCGCCATCCATATACACCTGGCCGCCGTGCTGGTGGATCACTGCGCAGATTTCACTGATGCCTTCCTCGTAAACCCCGTGGGTCGACGGATAGGTCGCCATCAGGCACGACAATTTATTCCCGGCCTCCGCGGCTTTCAGCTGCAAATCATCCAGATCGACGTTGCCCGCCTCATCGCATTCGACAATCACCACACGCATCCCGGCCATCTGCGCCGACGCTGGATTGGTGCCGTGGGCCGACGACGGAATCAGGCAGATATCCCGCGCGCCCTCTCCTCGGCTCTCGTGATATTTACGGATCGCCAGCAGCCCGGCGTATTCGCCCTGGGCGCCGGAGTTGGGCTGCATGCAGATCGCATCGAAACCGGTAATCGCGCAGAGCCAACGCTCAAGCTCTTCGATCATCAGCGTGTAACCGACAGCCTGCTCCCTCGGCACAAACGGATGCAGTTGGGCGAACTGCGGCCAGGTGATCGGGATCATCTCGCTGGTGGCGTTGAGTTTCATCGTGCACGAGCCCAGCGGGATCATCGATTGGTTGAGCGCCAGATCCTTGTTTTCCAGCTGTTTGAGGTAACGCAGCATCTCGGTTTCGCTGTGGTGGGCGTTGAACACCGGATGTTGCAGGTACGGCGTACTGCGCTGGAGTTCGTCGGGAATTCCCGAGGCGATGTCCTGCGCATCAAGCGCATCAACGCTCAGGCCATGATCGGCGCCGAGCAGCACATCGAACAGCTTCGCCACGGTGTGTTCATCACAGGTCTCGTCCAGACTCAGACCGACGCGGCCACGACCAAGAATACGCAGGTTGATCTGCGCTGCCTGAGCACTTTCGATGATCGCCGTTTGCGCACCGCCGACCTCCAGGGTCAGCGTGTCGAAGAACTGCCTGTTGAGCCGTTTGATGCCGTTGCGCTCGAGTCCCGCCGCGAGGATGCAGGTCAGGCGATGCACGCGCTGGGCGATACGCTTCAAACCCTCCGGGCCGTGATACACCGCGTAGCAACTGGCGATATTGGCCAGCAGCACCTGCGCGGTGCAGATGTTCGAATTGGCTTTCTCGCGGCGGATGTGTTGCTCGCGGGTTTGCAGGGCCATGCGCAGCGCGACGTTGCCGCGAGCATCTTTCGACACACCGATGATCCGCCCCGGAATCGCTCGTTTGTATTCCTCGCGGCTGGCGAAGAACGCCGCGTGCGGGCCGCCATAACCCATCGGCACACCGAAACGCTGGGACGAACCCAACACCACATCGGCACCCAACTCACCCGGCGGCGTCAGCACCAGCAGGCTGAGCAAATCGGTGGCGACGCAGGCCAGGGCCTGTTGTGCGTGCAGGTGGTTGATCAAGGGTTCGAGATCGCGGATTTCGCCGTGGGTGTCGGGGTATTGCAGCAGCGCGCCGAACACCTCGTGCTGCGCCAGGTTATCCACCGCGTCGACGATCAGCTCGAAGCCGAAACCTTCGGCGCGGGTCTGTACCACGGAGAGAGTTTGCGGATGGCAATTTTCATCCACAAAAAACAGATTGCTCTTCGACTTCGCCACGCGCTTGGCCAAAGCCATGGCTTCGGCCGCTGCGGTAGCCTCATCGAGCAGCGAGGCGTTGGCCAGTTCCAGGCCGGTGAGGTCGATGGTCAGCTGCTGAAAATTCAGCAGCGCTTCAAGCCGGCCTTGAGCGATTTCTGGTTGGTATGGGGTATACGCGGTGTACCAGCCGGGATTTTCCAGCACGTTGCGCAAGATGACGGTCGGCGTGACGGTGCCGTGATAGCCCATGCCGATCAGGCTGGTGAACAGCTGATTCTGCTCGGCATAACCGCGCAGTTTCGCCAGCGCAGTCTGTTCGTCGAGTGCCGGCGGCAGATCCAGTGCGCGATTGAAGCGAATGCCCGGCGGCACGGTCTGCTCGATCAGCTCGGCGCGACTGCCCAGGCCGAGGCTGTCGAGCATCGCCTGCTGCTCGGCGGCATCCGGGCCGAGGTGGCGGCGCAGAAAGGCTTCGGGATCGCGTAACTGGCTCAGGGACGGCGACTGGGACATGACGGGCTCTCCTGGCTGGCGCTTGGCGTCAATCGACACGGTCAAACCAGCATAGCAGTGCCCTCGAAGATCAAAAGATCGCAGCCTTCGGCAGCTCCTACAGGGGAATGTAT
>NZ_WBRZ01000015.1:0-44531 GCF_008923895.1 Pseudomonas sp. GXM4 | reverse complement strand
CCCACCCTGGAACGCATTCCAAATGTGGGAGCGAGCCTGCTCGCGAAGGGGCCAGCCGAAACACCACTTGTCTCCGGTGCTCTGATCGTTCCCACGCGCAGCAAAGGAATGCCTCAACCGGACGCTCCGCGTCCTCTGTGCAGGGGACGCAGAGCGTCCCGGGCTGCATCCCCACGCAGAGCGTGGGGACGATCATTTGAAACATCTGTCGACTAGCCTGGTCTGTCTCAGCTGCTAGGCTGATTCCCAGGCCTTCCTTCGACAGACTTTTGCCCATGCTCGCGCGCCTGCTGTTTTTCTGCGGTCTCTGCCTGGCCTCCCAGCTGGCGATGGCCATGACCATCTACAAATCCACCGACGCCAACGGCGTGGTCTCGTACAGTGACCGCCCGAGCAAAGGCGCGAAAGTGTTCGTGTTTCAGGACCGCATGGTCGAGCGCCTCGACCGCCAGGTGTACCTGGACATCAAGAAGCAGAAGGGCGTTGATGTGGTATTTGCGCGCAACGATCTGTACGCGCCGGTCGAGGTTGCCCTGGCCTTCATCGGCACGAGCAATGTGCGTGGCGCGCCGTCGCGAGCGATCCGTCGTGTGCTGCCACCGCGCAGCAACACGCGGCTGGCGCTGCTGACGGCGATCAGTCGTGACCAGCCGCTGGTGTATTCGCCGCAGTTCCAGTATTCGCTGGGCGACCCCGCAGGCACCGCGCAGAGCTATCGCTATCCGCTGCCCTGGCGTGGCGGGCCGTTTCGCCTGAGCCAGGGCGCCAACGGCCAATACAGCCACTACGGGCCGAAAAACCGCTACGCCATGGACATTGCCATGCCGGTGGGCACGCCGATCATCGCCGCGCGAGCGGGTGTGGTAGTCAAGACCGAGAACTCCCAGAGCGGGCGCGGTACCGATGCCTCCGGCAATTTCGTCCGAGTGCTGCACGACGACGGCACCATGGGCGTGTACCTGCATTTGAAACAGGGTTCGGTGAGCGTGCGCGAAGGCCAGCGGGTCAAGGTCGGCAGCCCGCTGGCGCTGTCGGGCAACACCGGCAACAGCAGTGGCCCGCACCTGCACTTCGTGGTGCAGCGCAATACCGGCGAAGGACTGGTGTCGATTCCCTACCAGTTCAACCAGCCGATGGGGGCGTTGCCCAACTTTGCGTTGGGCAAGCAGTAGGCGCGATAGGGTGTTGAGGGTTTTTGTGGCGAGGGGATTTATCCCCGTTGGGCCGCGAAGCGGCCCCAAATATTGCAACTCTGTACTAACTGACTGCATTCAATGGTTTTGGGACGGCTGCGCCGTCCAACGGGGATAAATCCCCTCGCCACAAGAGCCCCCCAAACTCCCATCAATCGAGCATCAACACCTTGGCCAGGACAATCTTCGGCCCTTTCATCTTCTTGATGATGATGCGCAGGCCTTCGACTTCCAGCACTTCTTCCTCTTCCGGCACCCGTTTCAGGGTTTCGTAAACCAGCCCGGCGAGGGTTTCCGCTTCGATGTGATCGAGATCGATGCCGAGCAGGCGCTCGACCTTGAACAACGGCGTATCGCCACGCACCAGCAACTTGCCCGGCTGATAGGCGAGGATGCCGCGCTCTGCCTTGCGGTGTTCGTCCTGAATGTCGCCGACCAGCACTTCCAGCACGTCTTCCATGGTCAGGTAGCCGATGATGTTGCCGTCAGCCTCCTCGACCACGGCGAAGTGCGAGCCACCCTTGCGGAACTGCTCCAGCAGCTGCGACAGCGGCATGTGCCGCGATACGCGCTCCAGCGGGCGGGTCAGCTCGGCCAGGTTGAACGACTCGGGAATGTGGTCCAGCGCGGCCAGTTCCAGCAGCAGATCCTTGATGTGCAGCAGGCCGACGAACTCCTGGCGCTCGCTGTCGTACACCGGATAACGGCTGAACTTGTGGCGACGGAACATCGCCAGGATTTCCTTCAGCGGCGCGTTGAATTCCAGGGTGATCAGGTCTTCGCGGGAGTTGGCCCAGTCGACCACTTCCAGCTCGCCCATTTCCACGGCCGAGGCCAATACGCGCATGCCCTGATCGCTCGGATCCTGGCCACGGCTGGAGTGCAGGATCAGTTTCAGTTCTTCGCGGCTGTAATGGTGTTCATGGTGCGGGCCGGGTTCACCTTGCCCGGCGATACGCAGAATCGCGTTGGCGCTGGCATTGAGCAGGTAGATCGCCGGGTACATCGCCCAGTAGAACAGGTACAGCGGCACCGCCGTCCACAGCGACAGCAGCTCGGGTTTGCGGATCGCCCACGACTTGGGCGCCAGCTCGCCGACCACGATGTGCAGGTACGAAATGATGAAGAACGCGGTGAAGAACGACACGCCTTTGATAATCTCGGGCGAGTCGACGCCGACCGCGCTCAGCAGCGGTTCGAGAATATGCGCGAACGCCGGCTCACCGACCCAGCCCAGACCGAGAGAGGCGAGGGTGATGCCGAGCTGGCACGCCGACAGGTAGGCATCGAGCTGACTGTGCACGGTGCGCAGGATGTGTCCGCGCCAGCCGTGTTGTTCAGCGATGGCCTCGACCCGGGTCGAGCGCAGTTTGACCATGGCGAATTCCGCCGCAACGAAAAAGCCGTTGAGCAAAACCAGGATCAGAGCAAAAAGGATCATGCCGAAGTCGGCAAAAATGGTCGCGAGGGACAAGCCAGGGGAAGGGTCCATGATGGAGTTTTGCGGGTTCCGTGTGATTCGAAAGTGGGGAGAAACAGCGCCTGAAAGGCAGGCACAAGTCAGCCAATGTAGCGGCTGACCGTGCGATTGCCTAGTGGCGTGTGCCGGGCGGCATCACTCGGCGGCGCTGATCGCCCGTGCGCTGGCCACCTGGGCCGGGGCGAAATGGCAGGTGAACGTGCTGCCGTGGCCGGGCACGCTGCTGATCTCCATGCGCGCGCGGTGGCGCAGCAGCACGTGCTTGACGATGGCCAGGCCGAGGCCGGTGCCGCCGGTGTTGGAGTTGCGGCTGGAATCGACGCGGTAGAAACGTTCAGTCAGGCGCGGCAAGTGTTTGCTGTCGATGCCGATGCCGGAATCCTGCACGCTCAGGTGCGCACCTTGCTCGTCGCCCCACCAGCGAATGCGGATGTTGCCCTCGGCCGGGGTGTACTTGACCGCGTTGAACACCAGATTGGAGAACGCGCTGCGCAGCTCGGCCTCGCTGCCCTTGAGCAGCACTCCGGCATTGGCCTCGAGGCTGATGCGCTGGTTCTTCGCCCCGGACAACTGCTGCGCGTCGCTGGTGATTGATTGCAGCAGTGTGTCGATCTGCACCGGCTGGTTGTCCGACGGGTAGTCGGTGGCTTCCAGCTTGGCCAGCAACAACAGGTCGTTGAGCAGCGTCTGCATGCGCCCGCCCTGTTGCTGCATCTGTTGCAGAGCACGGCTCCAGCGCGGGTTCACTTCTTCGACATTGTCGAGCAGGGTTTCCAGATAGCCGCAGATCACCGTCAACGGTGTGCGCAGCTCGTGGGAGACGTTGGCGATGAAGTCCTTGCGCATCTGTTCCAGCTGATGAATGCGCGTCACGTCGCGGACCAGCATCAGGTGTTCATTGTTGCCGTAGCGCGTCAGGTACAGCTGAATGCGCACGCGATCGTTGGTCGGCGAAGGGATTTCCAGTGGCTCGGCGAAGCTGTCCTGCTCGAAGTATTCCTTGAAGCGCGGATGGCGCACCAGGTTGGTCACCGGTTGGCCGCTGTCCTGCGGAGTCTTCAGGCCGAGCAGGGTTTCCGCGGCGCGGTTCCACCATTCGAGGTTGCCGTCGCTGTCGAGCATGATGACCGCGTCTTTCAGCGCGGCGGTGGATTCCTGCACCCGGTCGATCACCGCTTGCAGACGTCCGCGCACCCGTTGGTCGCGGCGTTGCAGGTGATAGATGCTGTCGAACACCTCGCCCCACAGACCATAGCCATCGGGCGGTGCTTCGTCGGGTTGATGCTGGCGCAGCCATTCGTGCAGACGCAGCAGTTGCTTGAGCGTCCAGGCCAGATAAAGACCCAGACCCGCCGCGAGGCTCCAGCCGTAATAGCCGGTGATCAGGCCGATCACCAGGCAGGCGGTGACCAGCAACAGCATGTGGCGAATCAGGGTGCCATGCCAGTTTTGATTCACAGAGGCGTCCTTAGCCGCAGCTTCAAGTTTCAAGCCGCAAGCTCCAAGCTAAAGCGGATCGGCTGTTACTTGCCGCTTGTAGCTAAAAGCTTGCAGCTGCTTTTATGCTTTTGTAGAGAACCGATAACCGGTGCCGCGCACGGTTTGTACCAGATTTTCGTAAGCGTCGCCGAGGGCCTTGCGCAGGCGGCGGATGTGCACGTCGACGGTGCGCTCTTCGACATAGACGTTGCCGCCCCAGACCTGGTCGAGCAACTGGCCACGGGTGTAGGCGCGTTCCTGATGGGTCATGAAGAATTGCAGCAGGCGGTACTCGGTCGGGCCCATCTCGGCGGGTTTGCCGTCGATGGTCACGCGGTGGCTGATCGGGTCGAGCAGCAGGCCGCCGACTTCGATCGGCGCTTCGCCATCGGTCGGTCCGGCGCGGCGCAGCACTGCCTTGAGGCGGGCGACCAGTTCACGCGGCGAAAACGGTTTGGTGATGTAGTCGTCGGCGCCGACTTCCAGGCCCTGGATCTTGTTGTCCTCTTCGCCCTTGGCGGTGAGCATGATGATCGGGATGTCCCCGGTCAGCTCGTCACGCTTGAGGCGCCGGGCCAGTTCGATGCCCGAGGTGCCGGGCAGCATCCAGTCGAGCAGGATCAGGTCCGGTTTGCGGTCGACAATGATGGCGTGAGCCTGCTGCGAGTTCTCTGCCTCGAGGCAGTCATAGCCGGCCATTTCCAACGCCACGGCGATCATCTCGCGAATGGGCGCTTCGTCGTCGACGATCAGAATGCTCCTGCCAACCATGCCTTAATCCTCTTGTCATTTAACTGTCTTGCGCCGCATTAGATAACGGAATTATTGCAGTCGTGTGACAGTATTTCAGGCGCGCAACATTTGCACCCATCCTCGACTAAGCTCTAAGTCCGAATCCTGACAACCACAAAAGAAGGTTTCCATGACTCAGATGACTGCTTCGTTCAAAGCCCTGCTGATGGCTGCCGCCCTGACATTGCCGGGGCTGGCCATGGCGGCCGATCCGGCGATGGAAAAGGACGGCATGTACACCGATCAAAAGGGCATGACCCTGTACACCTTTGCCAAGGACTCCGCTGGCAAGTCCGCGTGCAATGACAAGTGCGCGGCAAACTGGCCGCCGCTAATGGCGACAGCGAATGACAAGTCGATGGGGGACTGGACGGTAATCACTCGTGATGATGGCAGCAAGCAGTGGGCCTACCAGGGCATGCCGCTGTACACCTTTGTGATGGACAAGAAGGCCGGCGACATGACCGGCGACGGCAAAATGGACGGCGCCTGGAAAGTCGCCAAGGCCAAATAACGCAAAAGATCGCAGCCTTCGGCAGCTCCTACACTGGAATGTGTACGACCTGTAGGAGCTGCCGCAGGCTGCGATCTTTTCAGTCAGCGCAGTGCGTAATCCAGCACGATCCCGACAAATATCGCCAACCCTGCCCAATGGTTGTGCAAGAAGGCCTGGAAGCAACGCATACGGTCCTTGCTGCGCGTGTACCAGAACTCCCACGCATAACACCCGGCAGCCACCAGCAAGCCGAGGTGGAACCAGATCCCCAGCTCGAACTTCGACCCGGCCAGGATCAGACCGCCCAATGACAGCGCCTGCAAGCTGAGGATGATCACCCGATCCGCCTCGCCAAACAGAATCGCCGTGGATTTCACGCCGATCTTCAGGTCGTCATCGCGATCGGTCATTGCGTAATAAGTGTCATAACCCACCGTCCACAGCAGATTGGCGATCCACAGCAACCACGCCGCTGCTGGCAACTCGCCGGTCTCAGCGGTAAAGGCCATTGGCATGCCCCAAGAAAACGCCGCCCCCAGCACCACTTGCGGGTAGTAGGTGTAGCGCTTCATGAACGGATACGTGAATGCCAGCGCCAGACCGCCCAGCGACAGCCAGATCGTCGGTGCGTTGGTGCACAGCACCAGCAGAAAACTGATGCCCATCAGCACGGCAAAGAACACCAGGGCTTCCTTCGAGCTGATCCGGCCAGCAGCAAGCGGCCGTTGCGCGGTGCGTTTGACGTGGCCGTCGACCTTGCGGTCAGCCCAGTCGTTGATTACGCAGCCGCCGGCACGGGTCAACACCACGCCGAGGACAAAGATGACGATGTTGGCCAGCGACGGCGAACCCTTGCCGGCAATCCACAACGCCCACAGCGTCGGCCACAGCAGCAGGTAAATGCCGATCGGCTTGTCCATGCGCGTCAACTGAACGAAATCCCAGGCGCGCGGGTTCAGACGGTTGAGGGACTTGAGCAGGCTCTGATACATCAGCAGTTCTCCGGATGGGCGCGGGCGACGTCCCACAGGCTCGGCAGGAAGATTTCCGCGACCAGCACGCTCAGCGCGCCACGGTCGAAACGCGAACGCCGGCCCCACAGCTCAGGGGCTTGTACCGCTGGCGGCAACCATTGTTCAGGGTAGTGGCAGACTTCAATGGCGCGGCGCTGGAACGCCCGATCGCAAAACAGCAATTCGCCCAGCGAGCGGCTGCCCAGTTCATCCATGTGCAAACCATCACCTTGCAGGGCCGCCCGCGAGGCAACGCTGCGGGCAAACACCCAGGCCTCGCCGTGGCCGCGCAAATACACCTCGCGCACCCAGCCTTCGCTGCCCTCGGCCAGATCCAGTGCCGCGCATTCATCAGCGCGCAAGGTGCCCCAGCCTTCGAACAGCGGCGACACGCTGAAGCCGTCCTCGGACAAACGGGTCAAACGGCGGGTCAGCGAGCCTTCGTCGAACAACCAGTCGAGGGTCAACGGATCGGGGCGGGGCGTCAGGCGGTCTTGGGTCAGCCAGAGCGGGGCGGGGCAGGCATTTGAATGTTGCACAATGAGTCATTATTGGCCGCAAATGAGGCGGCGAGCTTACCATGGCGGGCGACAGGATTGAGCGGCGCCGGCCGCCGTTGCGCCGAACAGGCTTGCATCTGCGCGGCACCCTCAGTACAAAACGCCCTGAGCCGGATGGCAACGCAGCACCCATCGACCGTCCGCGCCGGCACTACGCCTGAACCCTGAGGAAGTACCTGTATGAAGAAGTGGCAATGTATCGTCTGTGGCCTGATCTATAACGAAGCCGAGGGCTGGCCGGATGACGGCATCGCGCCGGGCACCCGCTGGGAAGACGTACCGGCAGACTGGCTGTGCCCCGACTGCGGCGTCGGCAAGATGGACTTCGAAATGATCGAAATCAACTAAGCAAATCAGAGGAGTAAGGCATGAGCGCACCAGTCGTCATCATCGGCACCGGGCTTGCGGGCTACAACCTGGCCCGCGAGTTTCGCAAGCTCGACAGCGAAACCCCGCTGCTGCTGATCACCGCCGATGACGGCCGCTCTTACTCCAAGCCGATGCTCTCCACCGGTTTCGGCAAGAACAAGGACGCCGATGGCCTGAGCATGGCTGAACCCGGCGCCATGGCCGAGCAGTTGAAGGCCGAAGTGCGCACCCACACGCGCATCAGCGGTATCGACGCTGGCCACAAACGCTTGTGGATCGGTGAAGAAGCCGTGCCCTATCGCGACCTGATTCTGGCCTGGGGCGCGGAAACCGTGCGCGTGCCGATCGAAGGCGACGGCGCGGAACTGGTGTTCCCGATCAACGATCTCGAAGACTACGCGCGCTTCCGTGCCGCAGCGGCGGGCAAGCGTCGGGTGTTGTTGCTCGGCGCCGGGTTGATCGGCTGCGAATTCGCCAATGACCTGATTCTCGGCGGCTACGAAGTGCAACTGGTCGCGCCGTGCGAACAGGTCATGCCGATGCTCTTGCATCCCGCCGCTGCGGCGGCCGTGCAGGCCGGGCTGGAAAGTATCGGGGCGAAGTTTCACCTTGGCCCGGTGTTGACCCGGCTGGAGAAAGTCGCGGATGGCCTCGAAGCGCACCTGTCCGATGGTCAGATCATCCCGTGCGATGTAGTGGTCTCGGCGATCGGCCTGCGCCCGCGCATCGATCTGGCAGCGGCTGCCGGCGTGCAGGTCAATCGCGGTGTGATGGTCGATCGTTACCTGAAAACCTCCCACGCCAACATCTACGCCTTGGGCGACTGCGCCGAAGTCGACGGGCTCAATCTGCTCTACGTGATGCCGCTGATGAGTTGCGCGCGCGCGTTGGCGCAAACCCTCGCAGGAAACCCGACCGCGGTCAGCTACGGGCCGATGCCGATCACCGTGAAAACCCCGGTGTGCCCGCTGGTGGTTTCGCCGCCGCCACGGGGCAGCGAAGGCATTTGGAGCGTCGAAGGGCAGGGCGCCGACATCAAAGCGCTGTGCCACAGTGCCGACGGTCAGTTGCTCGGTTACGCCCTGACCGGCGGGGCGGTCATGGAAAAACTGACCCTGAACAAACAGCTGCCGCCGCTGCTGGCGTAAATGCCGGTCGTTCTGTCGCAAACACCGCTCTTTTGCCCCGACAAAGGTCTTGGGGAGACTGGCGCCGCCGTTGGCGGCGTGCCATTCTCACTCCCGTCTGCCGCAGAGTAGAGCCTGCGGCGCCTTGGGCGCTGTTCCAACGAGAACAGCACGGACATAACAACAAAAAACCGTCAAAGGGGCTTCACTAATGCGTAAACCAGAACTCGCCGCTGCAATCGCCGAAAAGGCAGACCTGACCAAAGAACAGGCCAATCGCGTCCTCAACGCCGTCCTCGAAGAAATCACCGGCGCCCTGCACCGCAAGGACAGCGTGACGCTGGTCGGCTTCGGCACCTTCCTGCAACGCCACCGCGGCGCCCGCACCGGAAAAAACCCGCAGACCGGCGAACCGGTCAAGATCAAGGCCAGCAACACCGTGGCATTCAAGCCAGGCAAATCGTTGAAAGACAGCGTCAATCCTTGATGGCGGCGTACTCCCCTGAATGACGGGGAGAACCGCAAATGAGAAATGGGCACACCGATTGCGGTCGGGTGCCCATTTTTTGTGGTTGGAGCATTCGTCTAGATCAGACGGAGAAGAAGTAACGCGTCAGGTGAAAGAAGAGCGGTGCCGCGAAGCATATCGAGTCCATCCAATCGAGGATTTCGCCGTGACCTTTGATCATTGTGCCCCAGTCCTTCGCGCTCAGACTGCGTTTGATAGCGGACATGACCAAGCTGCCTAGCCAGCTTGCGGCAGTCATTGGGACTTAAGCGTCGGCAGCACGCCGACTACTCGGTCATCCGAACTGTTAATCGCAATGGCTTATCCTGGAATTGCTCAATTCGTAGCCTGCCCAAAATTTCATCGTTGGTACTCCGCCCTTTGCATACCAATTCATATTTGAAGACTTTACTTAACCGGGAGTCCGCATATTTACACTCGACTGAAAGCAAGTTCTCGTTCGACCCATGCTCGTCCAGTGGTTCATCTGCCAGGTCATTAATATGTATCCAGACGGCGCTTAAGCCAAGTTTCTCTGGATCCTCAGTCATGTCCATGATCCAGATCTTGATTTCGCTGAGGAGCGTGAGACAGCCCCCAATGCTGGGAAGTAATTTGACGTTGAACTTGGCGGTCTGCGCAGTGGGTTGCCAAGGTTGTTTAAATTTTTTGACTCCAAGGTTGGGGTCTCTTGCGTAGTTTTCTGGCGCGTAACAGTAATATGGGGAAAACGGCTGATAGTACGCTTCGGCGGTGACGCTAAAATTCGCAGGGATGTCCATGTTCAGTGTTGCCGAACTCGAGAACGAGTTGCATCCAGTTCCAAATATTATGAAGCTGGCCAATAACAAAGCGCGGATCGAGTGCGTTGCAGTGGCGAAGTTTAACTTGGGGGATAACGAGAGCATCGGTACTTCCTTGTTGACTGATTAAGTTAAATGAACGAATCAATATCCAGCTGAAACGGCGCGCCAACTGCATGTCCACCGGTCATCGCGGCGATAGCGGCGTCGTGGTCTTCAGCGGCTGGCGGGATCATCGCCAGTTGCTCCTGAACCAGGTTTTCAGGGTGGGCGTTCCAGCGCAGCAGACTTTCCTCGACCCATTCGGGCTGGTCAGCATAGCTGCCGTAAACGGCGGTCTCAGTGACCCGTTGACTGCGCAGCGCTGTCAGGCGGGCCTTGGTCATGCTGATCTTGTCTATTTCCTGATTGAGCATCAGCGTCTTGTGCGCGCGCTCCTGCTCTCGCACGTAAGAACGGTGGTTATTTTGCAGATCGCGCTTAACGGCCCGCAGCTGTTGCTGAATATTCTCCAGGGCGCTGCTGATCCACTCGTATTCGCGATTGGTCACCAGCGAACGCTTGCGCTGCAGTGCTTCCTGCCAACGGCGCAAGCTGGCCCAGCAGCCGGGGATGTAGCTGCCGACCATTGAGTGGTGACCTGCGGAGAACAACTGCCGCAAAAACGATCCGCGTTCGGGCAAGCCGTTGGTAGCGCGCAGGGCCTTGGCGCAGCCGTGATCGACGATCGTGCTGCAACCCGGCTCCCAGAGAAGGGAGGATCGGTGGTCCTTGTCGAACTCAACGGGCATGAAATGGCGCAAAGCACCGTGATGCCCATAGTCGTCGCCAAAGAAATTGATGATTCCCCAGATCAGCAGGCCGAGGCCGGCGACCGGGTTGAAGCCCAGCACCACGGCGTTGGTTGCGTACATCGGCCCAGGCTTGGCGAAAGTATTCATCCATGTGGCGGGAACGCTCGGAACCGGGTCGTTCTGATTGACGATGCGGTGGTGGGCCAATGCTTTGGCGCTTTCGATGAACGTGGTGTCACCAGCGCGGGGGGCGCCGTAGGTGTAGAGCACGATTTGCGGGGAGAACTCCAGGTTGCGTCTCAGCATCTCGGACAGGATCAATGCAACTGCACCGCCCAGACTGTGACCCGTGATCAGCAGCTTTTGCCCGCTGTAGAATTTTTCCAGATAAGTCACGATAAATGGGTAAGCCGCCAAAGCGCCACCGTAGAAACCGCGGTGCACTTTGCCTTCGCCTTCGCCTTCGCCTTCGCCTTCGCCTTCGCCTTCGCCTTCGCCTTCGGCAAAGGGAACCTGATAGGCATCGCCGTCACGCCGGCCGTCGGGCCAGATCTCACTGGTACCGCGTACGCTGATCAGGATCAGTTCGTCGTGGTGGCAGATGAAGGCCTGAGTGTCCGTGCTTTCGACGTGTTTGCGATCATCGAAAAAATGCAGTCTGGCGGGGTGTTCTTGTTGGTTCCCTAACGCGGGGTCATTCACTTCGGGGTAAAGGTTCGGGTCGAACGGTACCACTTCCAGGCGTTTCGAATACGGTACGTCTTCGTACAGTGGGTAGTATTTCTGCGATTGTGAGTCATCGACCTTCCATAACTCATCGAACTGCGGCAGCGCGTGGCCGAACCAGTTGCCGCTGCTGGGCTGTAGCGGAAAGCTTACCGTGTCGGTCTGCACCGGTTGAGTGTTGGGTTCCTGTCCGAAATCGGTGTAGCTCAGCGTCGCCATCACCGACAGCTGATAAAGGTTGAGCGCGCAGAACGCGTCGCCTGTCGACAGCATTGGCCGTAGCGCTCTCATCGGCCGTACTTCCAGCACGTGGTGTTTATTCGGCAGCAGTGCGACGCCCTTGGGCGGCGGCGGGGAAAACCCCAACTCGACGGTGGCCATCTCCGCCGGACTCAGGATTGCGTGCAGTCCGCCATCCGCGGCGGTTTTATCGACGAGCGTGAAGTCTCTGGACTTCGCCGCCGATCGCATGAGCTTGTGTGCCGCCCTTTTCGGAGGGTCGCGACGAGCAGCCAGCGGCGGCAGGTGGGCGATGTGCTTTACCAGTTCACTGACTTCGACCTGACAGTACGCGTCGGTTTCGGGCAGGTCCTTGGCGGGGTTGGCCTGGGTGCGAGTGCCTGTTTTGTGGAAGAAGCGGGTTTTTTCGGCGCGGACCTGGAGTTCGGTGATGGGGAGGGGATAGTGGGGGCGCTTTTGCAAAAATGTGTAAGATTTTTCGCTGCCTTGATAGCGGCTCTTCAATTTGAGTACTAGTGGACCGCAATAATGATCGTCGATCTTTGCAGATCCAGTCGCATCAAGTTTTCCGCTATGGACCGTGTCTTCGTAATCAATCACTTCGTAAGACAGACCAGCGTATGGCTTACCGTCGCCGAACTCGTCCACTAGCTGGAAGCTGGTACGATGGCCGCGTTTAGGGCAGGCATGTATGTCGCCCTGCATGAAGCGCAAATCGGTCGCCGAGAGAGTCTCAATGTTCATGGTGACCCTTGCTCCGTGCATCCCGGATAGATGGTGCAAACCCGCCCATCGACCATTTTGAAAGTGCTGAAATCTTTGTCGTTGCCGTAGCAAAAGGCGTATTGATCCTCGAAGTTGTCACCCATACAGCGCTTCCAGCCGCGGGGTACTTTGATCCAGGTATCGCCGATGGCTGGAAGTTCTTCACTTGCCAGCCTGACCTTCAGCGTCACCGTTTTGCCCTCAAGTTGAGTCAATGTGTACGCCGTGGAAGGTCTCGTTCGCAGCACGTTGCCCTGTGCATCCAAGTTTTTGCAGGTCAGCAGTTTGATCAGGGAACGATGTGGACCGACGGTGCGGAATGACCACCTGCATTCACCATAAAACTCACCCTTGCCGTCCTCACTGAAAGTCCCCATCTGTCGTTCCAACAGCTCCGGGCGTACAGCAATCGAGGCGTAGTCATAACTGAAGTTGCTTCGCCCTGAACCATAAATACCGATGACCTTGATCTCGATGTAATTCAGCGCCAGAGGACATTCGCTTACGGTTCTGTAAAGCGGGATCTCGGAAGTCCCTTCGTACTTCATATTGGTTTTGTTGAATCCCAGCTGAGTGTTTCTCCCGCCAGGCACGGTGCATGTTTGGCCCTTGGCCGGAACATAGGTGGCCGTCAGGTCGTACTTGAATCCAGGTGGAAAATCCGGAACAAACATAAAGGTGTTCGGGGTCTTCACCGTCGTACAACCCACCAGCAATCCCAGGCAACCACTCAGCAGCAACCCTCGTTTCAAGTGCCTCATCGACCTACCTCTCCCTGCCAATACAACGCTTCCTGATATACCCGCTTAAAATGCATCGCCGGATCTTCACCGGGTTTGGGCAGCCATGATTTGCCTGGCCGATATCCCGGTAACTGCAAACTGCGGGTCAGCAAGAAATGCACTTGCTCCGGTTGTTGCCAGCCCCACAAGTGCGTCAGTTGAATCAGGCCCCACAGCCACTCATCGACGTCGAGCTGTTCGGCCAGCGTGGCCATTGCTTCGGTGTGTTCGCCGACCAGATAACGGCGGGTGTTGTCGAACAGCACGTTGGCGTAGATCAGCTCCGGGGTCGGCGTGTGCAGCCAAGGCGGATCCATCGGCAGCGGGTGGTGGCCGGGGTCCGGGTTGTCGATGGCGTTCCATCGCTCTGCGTGCCAATAGCAGACGCTGTTGAATGGCCCGAGAAACGCCGCGCGGTGCTCGGGTTGCAGGTGCGCCAGCGCACGTCCCAGAACCGGTTGTCATGCACGCGGTACACCGCCTGATTCGGGCGTTCGCCGGTTATCAGGCGCTCGCGCCAATGCGCCGCCAGCAGATCAAGTTCGACGTGACGGGCACTGGCCAGCCAGCCCCAATTGCGCTCGGGCGTGGCGAGCAAGGTTTGGATGGCGGGATGCTGCGCCGTATCGATTTGCAACAGCAGCGGGCCGGTCGGCACCAGCGACTCGGCCGGCGTGCCGCTGGAGAGCGGACGAAACCGCTCGGTGCCGAGGTCGCGGGTCAACGCAGCGTGCTCTGCGCTTTGGCCGTCGGTGTCGAGCATCAGATACAGTTCGCAGCCGGCGCGGGACTGAGCGTGCAACCATTGTTCGACCGGGCTCATGCGACTTCTCCCAGCTCGCACAGACCCGCTGCGCAGGCTTCGCACAGCGGGCAAAAATCCGCTGCCTGCTGGCGGGCACTGTTGACGATCGACAGCGGCGTGGCGTTGATCGCAGCTGGCAGGCCGGCCTCAACTTGCAGCGTTTGTAGCGGTGCGAGACCCGGCAGTGGCGCGCCGCCCTGAACGATGGGCACGCTGCTGAAAATCCCGCCGGCATTGATCACGATGTGATGACCGCCCGCTGACAGCGTCAGGCTCATGCCGGCATCGATCACCACGTTGCTTGCCGTGACATGCGCCTGCTGGCCGGCCTGGATCACCAGAGCGCCCAGGGTCTGGCTGCTGGTGCCGCTGACCTGCAACAAGTCGTCGGCGTTGATTACTGTGCTTCGCAGTCCTTGATGAGTGCGCGAATCCTTGCCCTCGATGAGACTGGTGCTGTCATTGCCGACATGCTCATGGCGGTCGCGAGTGATCAGGCTGCGGCTGTCGTTGAGGATCAGTTGCTCGAGGTCGCGCTGCGCGCGCAGGTAGATCTTCTCCTGCCCGGCGCGATCCTCGATCGACAGTTCGTTGTAGCCGCCATTGCGCGGTGAGCTCTGGCTGCGTAATACCGTGCGGGTTTTACTCGCCGGCAAGGGATGGGCGACGGCATTGACCTTGTTGGCGATGCAGCCGGTAATCAGCGGTTGGTCCGGGTCGCCTTCCTGGAAGGTCACGACCACTTCCATGTCGACCCGGGGAATGGTCACCGCACCGAATCCGTCACCTGCCCAACTGGAAGCTACGCGTAACCAGCAGCTGCTTTTTTCGCTGTTGCGTTCAGCGCGATCCCAGGGAAACTCGACACGAACCCTGCCGTACTCATCGCAGAAGATCTCTTCTCCGGGAGGCCCGGTAACGCGCGCGGTCTGGCAGACCAGCAAGGGCCTTGGCGCGGGCAAAGGCGGACGGTAGACCACCTCTGCGGGAATGGCCCTGAAGGTATTGCGATAGCCTTGGGAAAAACCATCGGCAGGTTTCGCCTCGCTGCTGAAAGCCTCTTCGAGCACTGCCGGTTGCTTGCCTTCGTGACTGAGACTGACCAACAGCCACAACTCGTTGCAGTCGGCCCTGGGATGTTCGCTCAGCTCGAACAGGTGACCGCTGCGCAAAATCGCCTGATCGCTTTTGCCTTCAATCCATTGATAGTCGCTGCGATGGCGCTCCAAGGCCTGACGCGCCAGCTGTTTGCCGTGCTTCTCGGACTTCATCAACAGTGGATAGCGATACTCCTCCAGAGCCGGCGTGAACTCTGCGGTGACGCGGCTTTCCAGCAGCAGGCTTGGCCGCTTGAGGTCATAGTCACGGCGGGTGATGGTGCTGGTACGGGTGTTGAAGCCCATGTTCAGGTGGTTGACCACCGGGTGTTCGGCAACCATGCCGCTATCAACCCGAAAGGCTGTCGTACCCAATTTGGGTGCGAACACCGGGCTGTCGCTGAATACCAGTAAGTGCCCGTCGAGCGAATGTTGATGGTGCCAGGCGATACCCTCTTCGGCGCACAGGCGCTGGATGAACAGGAAGTCGCTTTCGCCGTATTGCGTGCAGTACTCACGAGGCTCACCGGCGGCGACATTGAACGTGAAGTCATCGGCCTGGATGCCATGCCCTTTGAGGACTTGCGCGACGATGTGCGGCACGGTCAGTTGCTGGAAAATCCGCTGGTCGTGGCTCAGTTGCAGATAATGCAGCGCCGGTACCAGTGACAGCTCATAGCGGGTCAGGCGCTTTCCCGATTCGCCGAGCATGACATTTTCGATCCGCCCGTGAATGCCTTCGCCCGCTAACCCGAATTGCAGAAAAGCAGGCTGGCTGAGCAGGCTTTCCAGACCGAAGTCCGCGTACTCGCTCACCAGCTCGATGCGAAATGCGTACAGCTGACTGATCGCTTCGGTGCCAGTGAACGCGAGCACCTTGAAGTCGTGACGAATGGCCGGGATATGCAGTGAGAATGGCGCGCAGTGGCCTTTGCCGAACATGGGCTTGTCCTTAAGCAAAGTGAGTCAAAGCGCGATACCGTCCTCCCTGATCGCCGCGCATGAAAAGTTGCCAAGGCAAGCTAGCGGCGCGGCAAACTAATTGATGTAAGAAGTATCCCTGAAATTTGTCAGAGTATTCCGGTGTGGAAGTCTTGGTTGGGATGCGAGAAGTGTCTGTAGGACGCGGCTCGGATAACTATCGAAGTGCCAGTATTTGCCGGGGAAGTAAAGTTTCAGAATAATGAAATGCCATCATTATAGTGGCACTTTTCGCATTGATCGTTGTCGCTGCAACTTCTCGATGGAACCCGATCATTTTCGGAAGTGTCCTACTTCTATTTTTTTTTGAATTTGGCATGCTGCACGCCGCTCGAGGGTGCGGGCGTCAGGTAAACTCGCCCGGCTGCGGCCGAGGCTCTGGGACAATGGTTTGGCGGGAGCCGGGAAAATCCGCCGATCAATAAACGGCATCAGGGAAACCCCTGCGACATATAGGGTGATCTCCTACAGACCTCAATGAACAGTTCGTCTTGTTGTTTAATCAGATGCTTGCTAGTGGCCATCATAGTGATTACGATGCGCCCACTTGAAAGAGCACATCTCAATTGGATGAGTCGCTGAACTGCTCTTCGATACTGTCCCGCGTTGCTGAAACTCCATTCGCGCGCATGACTGTAATCCTTAATAAAGGCCATGGATGTCCTACTCAAGCAAACTTTCCGCCCATTACCTCGAACTCGCAAAAGTCTCTGTTTCCAAAGAGAATTTCGCGGGCGAAGACGTTCGTTTTTCGAGCGAGTTCGAGGCGCTGGAAAGTGAGCTGGCCAAGGCTTCGTCGATGCACGAAAGCGGGCAGATCGACTGGCTGAAAATCCGCGAAAACAGCGAAAATCTGCTGCGTACCCAATCCAAGGATCTGCGTGTCGGCGCCTGGCTGACCTGGTCGCTGTACCAGCGCGAATCCTTCCCCGGGCTGCTCGCCGGCCTCGGTCTGCTGCACCATCTGTCGGAAAACAACTGGGCCGACGTTCACCCGCTCAAACCCCGCACCCGTGCCGCCGCGATCGGCTGGCTGGTGCCGCGTCTCGAGCAGGTCATCACCGAAAACATTGCGATCAAAGAGCAGTTGCCGATGTTCCGGCAGCTCTCCGAGCACCTGGCCGGCCTTGAGGCCGCGTGCACTGAGCATCTGGGCGATGACGCGCCGCTGCTGCTGCCGATCTCCCGCCGCCTGAAAACCATGATTCAGCGCGCCGCCGACAACCAGCCGGCGCCCGGTGTGGTGGGCGCGGCGGTGGCGCAGGTCAAGCAGGCCGCGACCCAACTGCTCACCCCTGGCGCGCCGATCGACAACGAGCGGGATGCGCACAAAGCCCTGCGCGCCCAGCAGGACAGCGCCCGGCCATTGTGTGCCTGGTGGCTGAAACAGAAAGCCACCGACCTGCGTGCCCTGCGCCTCAATCGCACGCTGCTGTGGATGACCATCGACGCGGTGCCCGAGCGCAACGCCGAGCAGATCACCGTGCTGCGCGGCCTGCCGCTGGAAAAACTCAAGCTCTATCAGGACCGTTTCGATCAGGGCAAATACGCCGACCTGCTGGTGGAACTGGAGGCGAGCCTGGCGAAGGCGCCGTTCTGGTTCGATGGCCAGAGGATGGTCTGGGAATGTCTCCAGAACCTCAACGCCGAGCTGGCCATGCGCGAAGTGGAAATCCACTTCGCGCTTTTGATTCAGCGCCTGCCGGGCATCATCGAGTTGCGCTTCCATGACGGCGCGCCGTTTGCCGATCCGTCCACCCGGGCGTGGATCGCCGCCAACGTCATGCCGCATCTGCAAAGCGCCAGCGCGCCGCGCAAGGTCGAAAGCGAGAACGTCGAAACCCAGCCGGCCTGGGAAAAAGCCCTCGAGGAAGTCCAGCCGATTCTGCGCAAGGAAGGTTTGAAGCCGGCCGTGCAGATTCTCAAGCAGGGTCTGCAATCGGCCCACGGTGGTCGTGAACGCTTCTTCTGGCAGTTCACCCTCGCGCGGCTGTGTTTCCTGGCCAAGAAATACGAACTGGCCAAGAACCAGCTCGAAACCCTCGATCAGACATTACAGGACTCAGGCCTGCACGCCTGGGAGCCCGATCTTGCATTGCAAGTGCTGCACCTGCTGCACAGTTGCTGCGAGTTGTTGCCGCAGAACCACGCCGTACGTGAAAGCAAGGAAGAGATTTATCGCAGGCTGTGCCACCTCGACCTCGAAGTGGTACTCGAATAGGCCCCAGGGCCACAACCGCAAGGAGAAAAGCCATGGCCAAAGAAGGCTCGGTAGCCCCCAAGGAACGCATCAACGTCACCTTCAAACCCGCCACCGGCGGAGCTCAGGAAGAGATTGAACTGCCGCTGAAGCTGCTGGCAATCGGTGACTACACCCACCGCAAGGACGATCGCAAAATCGAAGATCGCAAGCCGATCAGCATCGACAAGATGACCTTCGACGAAGTGTTGGCCAAGCAAGAGCTGGGTCTGACGCTGAGCGTGCCGAACCGTCTGCAGGAAGATGGCGAGGCTGAAGAGCTGGCCGTGCAATTGCGCGTCAATTCGATGAAGGACTTCAACCCGGCCAGCCTGGTCGAGCAAGTGCCTGAGCTGAAAAAACTGATGGAACTGCGCGATGCGCTGGTGGCCCTCAAAGGCCCGCTGGGTAACGCACCTGCGTTCCGTAAAGCGATCGAAGGCGTGCTCGCCGACGACGAATCCCGCGGTCGCGTACTCGGTGAGCTGGGCCTGAACGCCGCAGCCCCGGACGCCTGAGACTCCAGTAGCCAAGGAAGCCAACACAATGAGCACTAGCGCAGCACAAGAGAAGAGCGCCGCCAGCGGCGAATACAGCATTCTCGACAGCATCATCGCCGAAACCCGTCTGACCCCGGACGACGAAGCCTACGACATCGCCAAGCGTGGCGTGTCGGCGTTCATCGAAGAGCTGCTCAAGCCGCAGAACAACGGTGAGCCGGTCAAGAAAGCCATGGTTGACCGCATGATCGCCGAGATCGATGCCAAGCTCAGCCGTCAGATGGACGAGATCCTGCACCACCCGGATTTCCAGGCGCTGGAATCGTCGTGGCGTGGTCTGCAGTTGCTGGTCGACCGCACCAACTTCCGCGAAAACATCAAGATCGAAATCCTCAACGTCTCCAAAGAAGACCTGCTGGACGATTTCGAAGATTCGCCGGAAGTCATGCAGTCGGGCCTGTACAAGCACATCTACACCGCTGAATACGGCCAGTTCGGTGGTCAGCCGGTGGGCGCGATCATCGCCAACTACTACATGTCGCCTAGCTCGCCAGACGTCAAGCTGATGCAGTACGTGGCCAGCGTTTCGTGCATGTCCCACGCGCCGTTCATCGCTGCCGCCGGGCCGAAATTCTTCGGCCTGGAAAGCTTCACCGGCCTGCCGGATCTGAAGGATCTGAAAGACCACTTCGAAGGCCCGCAATTCGCCAAATGGCAGAGCTTCCGTACTTCGGAAGACTCGCGCTACGTTGGCCTGACCGTGCCACGTTTCCTGCTGCGCAACCCGTACGATCCGGAAGAAAACCCGGTGAAATCCTTCGTCTACAAGGAAACCGTTGCCAACAGCCACGAGCACTACCTGTGGGGCAACACCGCTTACGCCTTCGGCACCAAGCTGACCGACAGCTTCGCCAAATTCCGCTGGTGCCCGAACATCATCGGCCCGCAGAGCGGTGGCGCGGTTGAAGACCTGCCTCTGCACCATTTCGAAAGCATGGGCGAAATCGAAACCAAGATCCCTACCGAAGTATTGGTTTCCGACCGTCGTGAATACGAACTGGCCGAGGAAGGCTTCATCTCCCTGACCATGCGCAAAGGCTCCGACAACGCGGCGTTCTTCTCCGCCAGCTCGGTGCAGAAGCCGAAGTTCTTCGGCATCAGCGCAGAAGGCAAGGCGGCAGAGCTGAACTACAAGCTCGGCACCCAACTGCCGTACATGATGATCGTCAACCGTCTGGCTCACTACTTGAAAGTGCTGCAGCGCGAGCAACTCGGTTCGTGGAAAGAGCGTACCGACCTCGAGCTGGAACTGAACAAGTGGATCCGTCAGTACGTGGCCGACCAGGAAAACCCGAGCGCCGAAGTGCGTGGCCGTCGTCCGCTGCGCGCTGCGCAAGTGATCGTCAGCGACGTTGAAGGCGAGCCGGGCTGGTACCGCGTGAGCTTGAACGTGCGTCCGCACTTCAAGTACATGGGTGCCGATTTCACCCTGTCGCTGGTTGGCAAGCTGGACAAAGAGTAAGAGCGACTCATGGACGGATACGGCAGCCTGTTCGAGCGCCTCAACGGCGACGCACAACTACGCAAGGGCAACAGCCTTGAGGCTTGTGCCATGGCGTCAGTGGCTGCCCATCTGGCCAAAATGCTCAGCACCCGGGCCGGCAGCGTGCAAACGCTGGCCGACTACGGGTTGCCCGATCTCAATGACATGCGCCTGAGCCTGCACGACTCGCTGAGTCAGGCCCGTCTGGCTATCGAAAACTTCATCGAAGCCTACGAGCCGCGCCTGAGCAACGTGCGTGTCATTTCCCTGCCGCGTGACCACGATCAACTGCGCCTGGCCTTCAGTATCGAAGGCCTGCTGGAAGTCGAGGGTTTCAAGCGTCAGGTCAGTTTTTCCGCGCGCCTGGATGGCAGCGGTCAAGTCAAGGTCACCTAAGGAGATCCCCGATGTCTGGCAAACCCGCAGCACGCGTATCCGACCCCACCGCTTGCCCACTTCCTGGCCACGGTACCAACCCGATCGCCGCCGGTTCCGGCGACGTGTTCTTCGACGGCCTCGCGGCCGCCCGCCAAGGCGATGCCTCGGCGTGTGGTGGTGCGTTGGTCGGCGATCTTGCGACTACCGTGTTGATCAACGGAAAACCGGCCGCCACGGTCGGCTCCGTTGGCTCTCACGGGAACAAGGTTACGGCGGGTTCAGGGACGGTGATTATCGGCAATTCGCATACGCCAGCGCCATTTTCGGGGCTTGCCGCTATAGCGCTTGTCGCGGCGCTGGATTACCGACTGGGTTTGAAGTCCGGTGGCAACTCGGTACTGACGCCGCTGGAAATTCCAGACTTCGACGAGCTGAAATCAGGAACATCGAAAAACCGTGAGTTGGTCGATTTCGTTGTCGAGAACCGCATGGACGCAGCTGACAGTGTGAAGCTGGAAGTGCTGGACGGCGAAAAGCTGGTATACGCCGAAGCCAACACCGCGCCGTTCCTGCCACCAGGCAAGCATCCATGGCAATGGGACGGCTACGACACGGCCGGCATCCTTGATACCAAAGTCCTGAAAAGCCCGAACCTGAAAGTGCGCCTCACCGCGACCGGGGCGGGGAAACAGCACGTGACTGAAGTGAAGCTTGATTGCTCGGCTGGAGAGGTGAAGTGGGTCGATACGCGCATCGACCGCAACGCCAAGACCGTTGAAGTCACGTTACGCCCGAGCTTTTCAGACGGCGGCAGTAGTGGTTTCACCCCCGGACTGGTACCCACGCCTTTCAGCACGTTGCTCGGCTGGGCCAAGGAAGGTATCGAGTTGTACTGGTCGCGTAATGGCTCACGCGGCGGCGGTATCGCTGAGGGCATCACGACCAGCAAAGGCCTGTACAAAGTCACGGTCAAAACCGAGATCAACGTCGAGCCCAAAGCCGGGAATTTCCCTCTGATTGATTCGCTGTCGGCGGACTTCGGTCGTTCCACCAGTCTTGCGATTGCCAGAAAGGTTTATCACAACGCCGGTTATGCCTTTGACCAACTCGTCAAGCGGCAAGGCCTCACGGCTGCGAATGCTGCCAACTTTGCCCGGGAGGAGTTCAAAGAGACCTCGGCCCACGAGTTTGGGCATTTGATTCTCAACGAATACGGTGGCGGACTCATCCCGAGTTATTCCTGGACCCACAAAGAAACCTCTACGTTGATGCAGAACCCCAAGGCGAACCACCCGACGCCAGGCACGGGGGAAGTGGATGTCATGCATTATTTCAGCAGCTATACCCAGTCGGCTTCCAGTTTGCAGATGCGCATGGCCGCTTCCGAGCAAGACGTTAAAAGCCTGCTCTGGCTGGCAAGGATCGAATTTGATGACTAGATTCGCCGGCTTCATCCTGATGGTTTTTTCTCTGTACGGCTGCGCTGCGCAGCAGGTTTACAACAACCACGTGTACATCGAAAACCGCTGCGGCCAGCTTCTGGAATTGAAGGCTTCCAACAGCTCCAACATGCATTCGCTGGACCGCAACATGAAGGTCGGGGAAGGCGAGCGCGCGCTGGTGGCAAGCTTTGTCTCTTATGGCGAAGACGTGTTCGAGCAAATTCCGGGCAATTACCTGCTGACGATCAAGGACGCCGCTGGTACCAGGACCATCGACGGCCATGAGTTGAGTACGCGCCTGAATGGTGTGCGAAAGGTCAGCGAAGGGACACAGCGCGAGTGGACAATCAGCGAGGCATCGGTTTGTCCATGAAACTGCCAAGGACGATTTTGATGATGAGATGGGCAAGCTTCTTCGCGTCCTTCGTTTCGCTGACTGCATGCGCTGCGCAGCAGGTCTATCGCAATGATGTTTACCTGCTGAACACTTGTGGAGTACCACTGGAGCTGACGCTGGCGAACGACTCCAACTATGACGATCAGCCACGCAGTTTCACGTTAAACCAGAACCAGCGCAGTTCCATCGGTAACTACCAGTCATTCGGTGAAGACGTATCGGGTCAGATCAGCGACCAGTACAGCCTGTCGATCAGAAGCCAGAACGCGACTAAGTCCATCGATGCGCAGACCTTGCGAAATGAAATAGCGAGCACCAAAAAAACCGAAGAAAAAGCTGTCCGTTCGTGGACAGTCGATAACGGGGCTCTCTGCCCATGAAGCACTTGTTCGGGTTGGCTCGATGAAACCCAGAGCCTGGCAATGCCTCATCGCTTTTCTCAGCTCGGTCGGTTTGCTGACGATTGTGGTCGGCTTGACGCTGCTGGTGCGAATGGAAAGCTCGACCGAACCAAAGCTGTTCGCTCATCCCCACGCGTTGTGGGTTGGAGCCGAGGATGGCGGGGTATTCGTCGAGATTACCAAGCACGAAGCGCCGGACTATTACGTGGAAATTCGTCACGAAAATGGTGGGATGTGGACTGAAGGCTGGGTTCGATATGGCACCAGGGACAGCCATCCACTCAGCGCTGCGGCAATTGGTGGCTACGGCGGTGAAGAGCTCTATGTCTATACGGGTGTCGCGATCACGCCGCAAAAACAGGGAGTTGCGCAGCGATGAATAGATACGTGCCAGCGACCCCGGGGCAGGAGGCGGACGCATGACCGATTCAGGTCGCTTCGGAATGATTTGGCTGCAGCGCTTGCTATTCGTGGTGGGAGCGTTCGCCTGCATGCTCTATTTTTCTGCGCACGCGCTTTCCAACGCTTTGATGTTGCTGATGGACCGCGAAAATTTTATCCCTGCGCAGTCGTCCATCTGGACATTCGAACCTTACGAAATCAATCAGGGTTCTTCGTCTTACTGGCTCTACGGTGAGGACAGGGACAACTATTACTTTTTTGCGTACGTCCCTGAACATTCATATCGCGTGATCGCAAAAGACAATGGGTGCGCAAGCTTCGACAAGCGCGATGTCCGCACATGGTGCATGGATCACGCTGTGGAGGTTCGCAGATGACCGAATCATCAAGCGAGATGCTTATGCTCAGTCGCCCGCAACTCAGCTTCTTCATGGCTGCGTTGTGGCTGCCACTGCTGGCGGTGTTGGCGATTACTTCCTATGACCTGTGGAATGGCGAGTATTTAACATCCGAGTCGTCCGGAATTTATTGGCAGTTCCTGTTGTGGTGGGGCGTTCCCGGGCTTCTGGGTTTCTCGCTGTGGATGTCCCGATCGGCGCAGCGACGGAACGAGCAACAGGCATTGCGGATGGTTTGGTGGGCGCCAGTGAAGTTCATCCCGTTCTATGCCGTGCCCTGGATGCTGTATGGCTTGTTCAGTCTGATCGTCCGTCCGCTGAGTGATGCTTACATGGCGTACGGCTGGATCTCGGTTGTGCCGTTCCTGCTGATTGGCGGCTATGTCTGTGCCGGCGTGACCGTCGCGCTCTACAGGATATTTTTTTGATGAGTTCCACTACCAGGCAGGTACCCCGTGTCCTTTAACCACTACTACCAAAGCGAACTCACCGCACTGCGCCAGCTCGGTCGCCGTTTCGCCGAGCGTAGTCCGGCGCTGGCGCCGTATCTGGGGCAGGCCGGGCGGGACCCGGATGTGGAGCGGTTGCTCGAAGGCTTTGCGTTCCTGACCGGGCGTTTGCGCCAGAAGCTCGATGACGAACTGCCGGAGCTCAGCCATTCGCTGATGCAGCTGCTGTGGCCGAACTACATGCGCCCGCTGCCGGCGTTCAGCATTCTGCAGTTTGATCCGCTCAAGCGTTCCGGGCCGGCGCTGCTGGTTGAGCGCGATACGCCGATCGAGAGCAAGCCGATCGAAGACGTGCGCTGCCGCTTCCGTACGTGCTACCCGACCGAAGTGTTGCCGCTGGATCTGGCCGCGCTGAATTACTCGGTCAAGGGCGATGGCTCGCTGCTCAGCCTGCGCCTGGAGATGAGCGCTGACGGCCACCTCGGGGAACTGGAGCTGAGCAAGTTGCGCCTGCACTTTGCCGGTGAGCGCTACATCAGCCAGATGCTCTACCTGAGCCTGCTGCGCAACCTCGACGGCATCGAACTGATCCCGCTCGACGGCGCCGGCAAGCCGATTGATGGCGTCAGCGGCAAGCCGATGGCGTTCAAGATTCCCGGCGACCGGGTGAAACCGGTGGGCTTTGCCGAAGAAGAAGCGTTGATCCCGTATCCGCTGAACACCTTCCGTGGCTATCGCTACTTGCAGGAATATTTCGCCTTCCAGGACAAGTTTCTGTTCGTCGACGTCAACGGTCTGGACATTCTCAAGGCGCTGCCGGAAGACACCCTCAAGCAGATGCGCGGCCTCGAATTGCGTTTCGACATTCGCAAGAGCGGCATCATGCGCATGCGCCCGACGCTTGATAACGTGAAGCTGTTCTGCACGCCGATCGTCAATCTGTTCGAGCACGACGCGCTGCCGATCCGTCTCGATGGCAAGCAGGATGAGTACCTGTTGCTGCCGGCGGAATACGACCTGGAAAACTGCGGCGTGTTCTCGGTGGAGACCGTCACTGGCTGGAAGCCCGGCGGTCTCGGTTATCAGGAGTACGTGCCGTTCGAATCCTTCGAGCACGACCCGAGTTTCGACGTGCCCAACAGCCGTCCGCACTACAGCATTCGCCAGCGTTCGTCCTTGTTGCATGACGGCCTCGACACTTACCTGAGCTTCGGCATCCGCCACACCGAAGCCCACGAAACCCTGTCGATCGAGCTGATGTGCACCAACCAGAACCTGCCGAAAAAGCTCAAGCTCGGCGACATCTGCATGGCCAGCGAGCAGACCCCGGAATTCCTCAGTTTCCGCAACATCACCCCGGCCACTCCGAGTTTCGCGCCGCCGCTGAACCGTGACTTCCTGTGGAAGCTGATCAGCAACATGTCGCTTAACTATCTGTCGCTGGCGGACGTCAATGCGTTGAAGGTGATTCTGGAAACCTACGACCTGCCGCGCTACTACGACCAGCACGCGGAGAAGGTCAGCAAGCGCCTGCTCGGCGGCCTCAAGCACATCAAGCATCATCACGTCGACCGCCTGCATCGCGGCCTGCCGGTGCGCGGTTTGCGCACCGAACTGACCATCGACCCGGAAGGCTATATCGGCGAAGGCGACCTGTTCGTCTTCGCTTCGGTTCTCAACGAGTTTTTCGCGCTTTACGCCAGTCTCAATTCATTCCATGAGCTGCGGGTAAAAAGCACACAGGGAGAGGTGTACCAATGGACACCACGTATGGGCCTGCAGCCCCTGCTTTAAGCGGGCTGACCAAGGTAATACGCGAGTACTCGCTGTTTCAGGCCGTGCTGCTGGTGATCGACCGGCTGCGCGAGGCACACCCGCATCTGAGCGAAGACGATCTGTACGACCAGGTCGAGTTCCAGGCCAACCCGAGCCTGGGCTTTCCGCGCAGCGACGTCGATCGCGTCGAGTTTTTCGAAGAACACGGCAAGATGCGCGCGCGCATGCGCTTCAACCTGATCGGCCTGGTCGGCTCCGGTTCGCCGCTGCCGGCGTTCTATGGCGAACAAGCCCTGGGCGACAGCGAGGACGGCAACCCGACGCGCAATTTCCTCGACCTGTTCCACCATCGCCTGCAACGACTGATGCTGCCGATCTGGCGCAAGTATCGCTACCGCGCGAGCTTCCAGAGCGGCGCGATCGACCCGTTCTCGGCGCAACTTTTTGCGCTGATCGGACTGGGCGGCGACGAGATCCGCAAGGCCAAGGAACTCAACTGGAAACGCCTGCTGCCGTACCTCGGTCTGCTCAGCTTGCGGGCGCACTCGGCAGCGTTGATCGAAGCCGTGCTGCGTTACTACTTCAAGCACGAAGACCTGGTCATCGAGCAGTGCATCGAGCGCCGCGTGGAAATCCTCGACGAGCAGCGCAATCGTTTGGGCCGCGCCAACAGCGTACTCGGCGAAGACCTGGTGCTGGGCGAGCACGTGCGCGATCGCAGCGGCAAATTCCGCATTCACATCACCGAACTCGACTGGCAGCGATTCCATGAATTCCTGCCGATCGGTTTCGGTTACCAGCCGCTCTGCGCGCTGGTGCGGTTCACCTTGCGTGACCCGCTCGATTACGACATTCGCCTGGTCCTGCGCCAGGAAGAAATCCGCGAACTGCGCATCGGTGAGCAGAACGCCTGTCGCCTCGGTTGGACCAGTTGGCTGGGCCGCGAAAAAGCGGACGGCGTGGTGACCCTGGGCAGCAAAATTCATTAAGGACGTGAGCCATGATCAACGTAGACCTGCAACAACTCATCCAGGCGCTGGACGCCGAAACCCGTCGTGATCTGGAACGTTCGGCCGAGCGTTGCGTCGCCCGTGGCGGCAGCAAGATTCTCGTCGAAGACTTGCTGCTGGGCTTGCTCGAGCGCCCGAACGGCTTGCTGTCGCGCGCGCTGCAAGATGCTGGCGTCGACGCCGGTGAACTGACCGCTGCATTGCAATCGCGGGTCGAACACAGCGCTTCGCGCAACCCGGTATTCGCTCCGGAACTGGTGCAATGGCTGCAAGACGCGCTGCTGGTGGCCAACCTCGAGCTGGGCCAGACCCAAGTCGAAGACGCCGCGCTGATCCTGGCGTTGCTGCGCAACCCGATGCGTTATGCCGGCAGCCGCTATCAACCGCTGCTCGCCAAACTGAACATTGATCGCCTGAAGGAATTTGCCCTGTCGCAACAGGAGCAACCGGCGGCCAACGGCAAGCCGGCGGCGCAAGGCGAGTCGCTGTTGCAGCGCTTCACCCACAACCTGACCCAACAGGCCCGCGACGGCAAACTCGACCCGGTGCTGTGCCGTGACGGCGCGATTCGGCAGATGGTCGACATCCTCGCCCGTCGTCGCAAGAACAACCCGATCGTCGTCGGTGAGGCCGGTGTCGGTAAGACCGCGATCGTCGAAGGTCTGGCCTCGCGCATCGCTGCCGGTGAAGTGCCGCAGGTACTCAAAGGCGTTGAACTGCTGTCGCTGGACATGGGCCTGTTGCAGGCCGGCGCCAGCGTCAAAGGTGAATTCGAGCGTCGTTTGAAAGGCGTGATCGACGAAGTCAAAGCCTCGCCGAAACCGATCATCCTGTTCATCGACGAAGCCCACACCCTGATCGGCGCGGGCGGTAATGCCGGCGGTTCCGATGCAGCCAACCTGCTGAAACCGGCGCTGGCCCGTGGCGAACTGCGCACCATCGCCGCGACCACCTGGGCCGAGTACAAGAAATACTTCGAGAAAGACCCGGCGCTGGCCCGTCGTTTCCAGCCCGTGCAACTGCACGAACCGACTGTCAGCGAAGCGGTGACCATTCTGCGTGGTCTGGCTCAGGTCTATGAAAAGAGCCACGGCATCTATCTGCGCGATGACGCGGTGGTGTCCGCTGCTGAATTGTCCGCGCGTTACCTGGCCGGTCGGCAACTGCCGGACAAGGCTGTCGACGTCCTCGACACTGCGTGCGCTCGCGTGCGCATCAGCCTCGCTGCGGCCCCGGAAAGCCTCGAGCGCCTGCGTGGCGAACTGGCTGAAGGCGGCCGTCAGCGTCAGGCCCTGCGCCGCGATGCCGAGGCCGGTCTGCTGATCGACCACGAAGCGCTGGAGGCACTGGAAGCGCGGCTGGACGAAGCCGAAAGCGAGATGGTTGCGCTCGAGTCCCTGTGGACTGAGCAAAAAGAACTGGCCGAGCGTCTGCTGGAACTGCGTCAGCAACTGGCGAAGGCCCGTGAAGCCGCAGCCGTCGAGCCGACCGTCAGCGTTGAAGAAGACGCCGAAGGCACCGTGATTGAAACTCTGGTCGCCGAAGTCGAAGAAGGCCAGAGCGTCGAAGCGCTGGAAGCTCAGCTGCATGAAACCCACGCCGCGTTGACCGCTGCGCAAGTCAAAGAACGTCTGGTCAGCTTCGAAGTCTGCCCGCGTCTGGTCGCCGAAGTGATCAGCGCCTGGACCGGTGTGCCGCTGGCGCAACTGGCCCGCGAGCACAACGCCAAGGTCGCCAGTTTCGCCACCGATTTGCGCACCCGCATCCGTGGCCAGGAACAAGCCGTGCACGCGCTGGATCGCTCGATGCGCGCCACCGCAGCCGGGTTGAACAAGCCTGACGCACCGGTCGGGGTGTTCCTGCTGGTCGGCCCGAGCGGCGTCGGCAAGACCGAAACCGCGCTGGCACTGGCGGACCTGCTGTACGGCGGCGACCGCTTCATCACCACCATCAACATGTCCGAGTTCCAGGAAAAGCACACCGTCTCGCGCCTGATCGGTGCGCCACCGGGCTACGTCGGTTACGGCGAGGGCGGCATGCTCACCGAAGCCGTGCGCCAGAAGCCGTATTCGGTGGTGTTGCTCGATGAAGTCGAGAAGGCTGATCCGGACGTGCTCAACCTGTTCTACCAAATCTTCGACAAAGGCGTGGCCAACGACGGCGAAGGTCGCGAGATCGACTTCCGCAATACGTTGATCCTCATGACCTCGAACCTTGGCAGCGACAAGATCAGCGAACTCTGCGAAGACGGCGCGCGGCCGACCGCCGAAGTGCTCGAAGAAACCATTCGCCCGGTGCTCAGCAAACACTTCAAACCGGCGCTGCTGGCGCGGATGAAAGTGGTGCCGTACTACCCGGTGGGCGGCCCGGTGCTGCGCGAGCTGATCGAGATCAAACTCGGCCGTCTCGGCGAGCGCCTGAACCGCCGTCAGCTGGAGTTCAGCTGGTGCCAGAACCTCGTCGATCACCTGTCCGAGCGCTGCACGCAAAGCGAAAGCGGTGCGCGCCTGATCGATCATCTGCTCGATCAGCACGTGCTGCCGCTGGTCGCCGATCGTCTGCTTGATGCGATGGCGACCGGCGAAAGCCTCAAGCGTGTGCATGCCACGCTCGACGGCAACTCCAGCGTGACCTGCGAGTTCGTCTGAGGTGGGCGTGATGTTCACTCAGGTGCCGCAGCCACTGGTCTACGCCGAAGCGTTGCTGGCGCAGTTCGCCAGTCTGTCGCGGGCGGCGGACAGTGCTGCGCTGCTGAGTGAGTTCGTCCGTGGCCTGGCCGAGCTGAGTGGCTGCGAACTGACGCAGCTGTACCTGCTCGACGCCACCCACACCTGCCTGGGGATGAATGCCGAGTGCCTCGACGGCGCGCTGCAACCGCGTCAGGCGGCGAGCCTGCCGGCGGATTACAACGGTGAACAACTGCTTCAATTCGCCCTGTGCCAGAACCGCGTGGTGTGCCTCGACGACCTGACCGGCAGCCTGCACGAAACCAGTTTTCTGCCGGCGACGAGCACGCCGTGGCAGTCGCTGTTGTGCGTGCCGCTGGTCAATCAGCACAAGTCGGTTGAGGGCTTGTTGCTGTGTGCCAGTCGTCGTCGCACTGACTTGCAGGGTTTCGCCGACTCCCTTGGCCAGCTCGGCTCGTTCGTGCTCGGCCAACTGCATCTGCTGCAACGCCTGCGTCAGCCAGCAGCCGAATCGGCCACCGCCACTCGCAGCGTGCCGAGCATCAGCGGCTACGGCCTGATCGGCAAAAGCGCGGCGATGCGCCAGACCTATTCGCTGATCAGCAAGATCCTCCACAGCCCGTACACCGTGCTGTTGCGTGGCGAGACCGGCACCGGCAAGGAGGTGGTGGCGCGGGCGATCCACGATTGCGGCCCGCGTCGCTCCCAGGCCTTTATCGTGCAGAACTGCGCGGCGTTCCCGGAAAACCTGCTGGAAAGCGAACTGTTCGGCTATCGCAAAGGCGCCTTCACCGGCGCCGATCGCGATCGTGCCGGGCTGTTCGACGCGGCCAATGGCGGCACATTGCTGCTCGATGAAATCGGCGACATGCCGTTGTCGCTGCAAGCGAAGATTCTGCGCGTGTTGCAGGAAGGCGAGATTCGTCCGCTGGGTTCCAACGACACGCACAAGATCGACGTGCGCATCATCGCCGCGACGCACCGTGATCTGGCGACGCTGGTCAGCGAAGGCAAGTTCCGCGAGGACTTGTACTACCGCCTCGCGCAGTTCCCGATCGAGCTGCCGGCCCTGCGTCAGCGCGAAGGCGACATCCTCGATCTGGCCCGGCATTTCGCCGAGAAGACCTGCACGTTTTTGCAGCGTGACCCGGTGCGCTGGTCGGACTCGGCGCTGGAGCATCTGTGCGGTTACACCTTCCCCGGCAACGTTCGCGAACTCAAGGCACTGGTCGAGCGCGCGGTGTTGCTCTGCGAGGGCGGCGAGTTGCTCGCCGAGCATTTTTCCCTGCGCCTGGAAGCGATGCCCGAGGACAACAGCGGCCTGAATCTGCGCGAACGCCTGGAGCAGGTCGAGCGCACATTGCTGCTCGATTGCCTGCGCAAGAACGACGGCAACCAGACCCTCGCCGCCCGCGAACTGGGCCTGCCACGGCGCACGCTGCTGTACCGCCTCGGGCGCCTGAATATCAATTTGGGTGACTTTGATGGTTGAGCTACAGCACTTCTTCGAACCCAACACATACCCTGTGGCGAGGGGATTTATCCCCGTCCGGCTGCGCAGCAGTCGCAGTCCGGCATATACGGTTTCACTGAGAAATCGCGCTGGCAGGTTATGGGGGCGCTGCGCACCCCAACGGGGACAAGTCCCCTCGCCACGGGAGGTCGCCGTACCTCCAGGCTATGGCTCAAGGTCCCGATCTAGAGCCTTAGAGCCCGCCTCAAAAACTTATTTCAGCGCCGCCCGCAAGGGTCGGCGCTTTGTGCTTTGTCTACACCTGGAGACCCTCTGATGTCTGTTCGTCACTGGCACGCTGTCCTGCTGACCCTCGTCGTTCTATGCGGCCTTGGCGGCTGTAGCGGCAATTACAAATTCAACGACAACGACTATCGCCCGTTGGGTGATCCGCAAGCGGTCAATCGCGGCAAGTGACCGCAAGGAGCATCAAACATGGAATTGGTTTTCGAAATGCTGAACACCAAGCAGTTCGTGCCCACCGAGCTGTGCCAGCGGACCTTCAAACAGGCCGGTGGCGTGATCGGGCGCGGCGAGGACTGCGACTGGATCATCCCTGACCGCAAGCGGCACCTGTCCAATCACCACGCGATTGTCAGCTACCGCGAGGGCTCGTTCTTCCTTACCGATACCAGCAGCAACGGTGTCCAGGACGGCAGCAGCGGCGCGCGCCTGCACAAGGGCGAGCCGGTGCGTATCGAGCACGGCAGCACCTACATTCTCGGCGACTTCGAGATCCGTGCGCGGCTGGTTCGCGACCCGGCCACGTTCGACGGCGAAGTCGGCCGCCCGCGTGCCGCTGGCAGCATCATTCCGGACGACGCGTTCCTCGACCTCGACCCGCTCAACGCCCTCGAACAGCAAGAGCGCGTGTACTCGGAAATCGACGAACTGCTGTCGCCTACCGTCAAGCCGGAAGACTCCCGTCAACGTGCCGACTACGCGCGCATCGACATGGAAAGCCTGATGGTCCCGGAGCTGATTGCCGCCCCGGTCGAACCTGAGCCGGCGCCTGCGCCGAAAGCTGTCGAGCGTCAGAGCGAAGGTTTCTGGGAGCACTTCGGCGCGGCGCTCGGCGTCGACGTCAAAGGCCTCAGCCACGACGAACGCGAAGCGCTGGCGCTCAACGCTGCGCGCCTGCTGCGCCAGAGCATCGGAGGTTTGCAGCAAAGCCTGCGCACCCGCTCCGAGCTGAAAAACGAATTGCGTTTGGCCCAGACCACCGTGCAAGGCACCAACAAGAACCCGCTGAAATTCGCCGTCGATCCGAGCGAAGCACTGCAAATTCTGTTGCAGCCAAGCAAGCCCGGCCACCTGCCGGCCGAGCAGGCGATCTCCCGTGCATTCCGTGATTTGCAGGCGCACCAGGTGGCTTTGCTGACCGCCAGTCGCGCCGCCGTACGTGGCACGCTGGAGCACTTCTCGCCAGAGCAGCTGACCCTGCGTTTCGAGCGCGACAGCAAGCCATTGATTGCAACATCGGGCGGGCGCTGGAGAGCATTCGGCCGCTACCACCAGGCACTGCGGCAGGACGATGACTGGAGCGAGCGTCTGCTGGCCCGCGACTTTGCCCAGGCTTACGAAGAACAGATCCGCCTGATCTCCACCCTCCACACCGACCACCAAGGATGATGCGCATGTCTCGCCGCTCGACCGCTTTTTTCAAGACGCTGACTGCGCTCACCGTGCTGGTGCTGCTTGCCGGTTGCTCGTCGCTGTCGCCGTACTCGAAAGTGACCAAGATCAACCTCAAGCTGACCGGCAGCGATCAGCTCAATCCGGACCTCAACGGGCGGCCGTCGCCGATCGTCGTGCGCCTGTTCGAACTCAAGCACCCGGTGACGTTCGAGAACGCTGATTTCTTCAGCCTCTACGAGCGCGCCAAGGAATCCCTCAACCCGGACCTGGTGGCCAGCGAAGAACTCGAACTGCGCCCGGGTGAAACCGTGGAACTGAAACTCAGCGTGGAGGAGGGCAGCCGTTACGTGGGCATCCTCGCTGCTTATCGCGACCTGCCGGATACCCAGTGGCGCCACACCGTGCAGATCACTCCGCTGGAACTCACCGAGGCTGATCTGACCCTCGATCAGGCCGGTATCCGCAACACCCAACAAGTGCTCGCCAAGGCGGATGACTGATCATGAACACCCATAAAGTCATTTGGCAGGAAGGCATGCTGCTGCGACCGCAGCACTTCCAGCACAACGATCGCTATTACGATCACCAGATGAAAACCCGCACGCAATTGCTCGGTGGCTACACCTGGGGTTTTCTCAATCTGGAGATCGACTTGCAGTTCCTCAACATGGGCAAACTGGTGATCAGTGAAGCCTCGGGGATTCTGCCGGACGGCAGTCTGTTCGAACTCGGTGGCAACACCGAGCCGCTGGCGCTGGACGTGCCGCCGAACACCGGCAACACGCCGATCTATCTGGCGCTGCCGCTGGTCACCGGCAACCACATCGAGGCCCGGCGCCCGGAGCAATCCGACGTGCTCGCGCGCTACACCGCCTATGACGCCGAAGTCGCCGACTCCAACGCCGGCGACGATTCCGCCAGTCAGGTCAGCTGCGGTCGCCCGGACTTCAAACTGTTGCTCGGCGAGCAGCAGAGCGATCAGGCCTACGTGAAGCTGAAAATCTGCGACGTGCTCGATACCACGCCCGACGGCGTGATCAGCCTCGACCCGGATTTCGTCCCGACCTACATTCAGGCCCACGCCTCCAGCTACCTGCTGTCGTGTCTGAAAGAAGTCATCAGCATGCTCAGCCACCGTGGCGACACCATCGCCGAGCGGATTCGCTCCAACGGCAAGGTCGGCGGCGCTGAAGTCGGCGACTTCATGATGTTGCAACTGATCAACCGCACCGAACTGCTGCTGCGCCATTACCTGGGTCTTGAGCAGGTGCATCCGGAAGAGTTGTATCGCACGCTGCTGACCATGCTCGGCGATCTGGCGACCTTCTCCGGCGAGAGCAAACGCCCGCGTCTGGACAGCCGTTACTCCCACGCCGATCAGGGCGCGAGCTTCCGCAAACTGATGGAAGCGATCCGTCAGGTGCTGTCGATGGTGCTCGAACAGCACGCCATCGAGCTGATCCTGCAGGCGCGTCAGTACGGCATCATCGTCTCGCCGTTGCACGATCACAAACTGCTCGGCTCGGCCTCGTTCGTGCTGGCAGCCAGTGCCAACTGCGACTCCGAAGAACTGCGTCAGCGTTTGCCGCAGCACCTCAAGGTCGGCCCGGTGGAGCGCATCCGCCAACTGGTCAACCTGCACTTGCCGGGGATCAAGGTCAAACCGTTGCCGGTGGCCCCACGGCAGATCGCGTTCCACTCGAACAAAACCTATTTCATCCTCGAACTCAGTTCCGAAGACCTGGCACAACTCGAGCGCTCCGGCGGTTTCGCGTTCCACGTGTCCGGCGAATTCGCCGAGCTTGAACTGAAATTCTGGGCCATCAGGAACTGACCGACATGATCAAGGAAACGGATTACAACCAGGACGACAAAACCGTCCTGCTCGACCGTCAGGGCCACGGACCGGCATCGAGTCCGCTGACCGACTTCGCCGCGCCGCCGCGTTTCGAGCAACTGGAAGAACGCATGATCTACGCCGCGCGCCTGCGTCCGGCGGAGGCGTTCAATATCAGCCTCAACTCGCTGGTCGCCGCTTCGTCCGACCTGCTCTCGGAAGTGGTGCGCCTCAAGCACAGCGAAACCCGTGAAGACCTGTACGCGCTCAATGAGCGGCTGACCGCCGGGCTGAAGTTGTTCGAAGTGCGCGCCCTGCACAACGGCGCGGAAAGCAGCCAGGTAATGGCCGCGCGTTACGTGCTCTGCACCGTGGTCGACGAAGCCGTCGTGACCACGCCGTGGGGCAACGAAAGCGAGTGGTCGCAGATGAGCCTGCTGAGCAGCTTCCACAACGAAACCTTCGGCGGCGAGAAGTTTTTCCAGCTGCTCGATCGGCTGTCGAAAAACCCGGTCAAGCACCTGCCGATGCTCGAACTGATGTACCTGTGCCTGTCCCTCGGTTTCGAGGGCAAGTACCGCGTCCAGGCGCGCGGCATGCTTGAGCTTGAAGGCATCCGCGACGCCTTGTACCGGCAGATCCGTCAGTTGCGTGGCGACGTGCCGCGCGAATTGTCGCCGCACTGGGAAGGCCTCAACGATCAGCGCCGCAACCTGGTGCGCATCGTGCCGGCGTGGATGGTGGTGCTCTTTACTCTGGTCTGCCTGGTGGTGATGTATTCGGGCTTCGCCTGGGTCCTGAGCGAACAACGCGACACCGTTCTGCATCCTTATCAGCCGCTTGATCCAGCCGCGGTGCAACCGCAGGCGCAGCCGTAAAACAGGGACGTGTGATGAAAAAGTTTTTCAAGAAAGTCGGCGCCTTCCTGCGCCAGACCTGGGTCTGGACTCTGCTGCTGGTGCTGTTCGTGGCGCTGCTGGTGTGGTTCGTCGGCCCGTTGTTGGCGGTCGATGATTACAAGTTCTGGGAAAGCGCGACCTCGCGCTTGCTGACCATCAGCGTGCTGTTCCTGATCTGGGGCCTGACCATGGTCTTCGTCAGCTGGCGCGCCGGTATCCGCAAGAAAGCCGAGGAAGAAAGCGAGGACGGCCAGGACCGTATCCGCCGCGAAGAGCTGATCGACGAAGAACAGAAAGAGTTGAAGGCGCGGTTCAAGGACGCGCTGAAAACCCTGAAGACGTCGAGCCTGTATCGCGGTCGCAGCGAGCGCTGGCGCAGTGACTTGCCGTGGTACCTGCTGATCGGTCCGCAGGCCTCGGGTAAGACCAGCCTGCTGGACTTTTCCGGTCTGGAATTTCCGATCAACAAGATCGACCGCAAGCTGACCCGCGACACCCTCGGCACCCGTCATTGCGACTGGTATTTCGCCGATCACGGTGTCCTGATCGACACCGCCGGGCGCTACACCACTCAACCGGACGCCGAAGTTGACGGCAACGCCTGGACAACCCTGCTGGAACTGCTGCGCAAGCGTCGTCGCGGCCGTCCGTTGAACGGCGTGCTGGTGACCATTCCGGTGGAAACCCTCACCGGCGGCAGCGAGCAGGACATCGAGACCCTCGCACGCCAGGTGCGCAGCCGTCTGCAGGATGTGCATCAGAAACTGCACGTCGATGTGCCGGTGTATCTGGTCCTGAGCAAGGCTGACAAGCTGCTCGGCTTCGACGAGTTCTTCGATCAACTGACCCGCGAAGAAAGCGATCAGGTGCTCGGCACCAGTTTCCGCAAGGATCAGGTCGGCACCGACGTCGCTGTGCTGCGCAACGAGTTCGAAGAGCTGCTGCGCCGCTTGAACAGCCAAGTGATCATGCGCATGCACTCCGAGCGCGACACTCAGCGCCGTGGGCGCATCCTCGATTTCCCGCATCAGTTGGGGCAGATCGGGGAGCGTCTGTGCCTGTTCGTCGACATGGCGTTCACCGGCAACCGTTATCAGCGCGCGACGCAACTGCGCGGCTTCTACCTGACCAGCGCGCCGCACCTGACCCAGGAAATGGATTCGACCACCGCCGGCATCGGCGCCAGCTTGGGCATGAACGCCGGCGTGCTGCCGACTCTGCGCAGCGGTCGTTCGCGATTCATCCACCACTTGCTCAGCCAAGTGATTTTCCCCGAGGCCGATCTGGCCGGTCTGGACAAGCGCGAGCGCAGCCGCATTCATTGGGGCCAGCGTGCGCTGTACGTCGGCGCTCTGGCGGCGCTGGCACTGTTCGGCATGCTCTGGGCCGGTGGTTTCTCGGCCAACTATGAGCGTCTGGAAAATCTGCGCACGCTGGCGCAGAACTGGACCCAGCAACGCTCGGCCGTCACGCCGCGTGATGACGCCATGGGCGTGCTGAAAGTGCTCGACACCAGCTACGGCGCGACCCAGGTGTTCCCGAGCAAGGGCGACGTGTCGTACCACGAACGTGGCGGCCTGTATCAGGGCGAAGAGATCAACCCGGTGGTGAAAACCGCCTACGAGCGTGAGCTTGAAGCGCAGTTGCTGCCACGGGTTGCGACCATGCTCGAAGGGCAGATCCGCGCCAACATGAAGGACCGCGATCGCCTGCTCAACAGCCTGCGTGCGTACCTGATGCTGAACATGAAGGACCGTCGCGATGCGGCGTGGCTCAAGGACTGGGTCGCCACTGACTGGTCGCAGCGCTACACCGGCAACACCGCGGTGCAGAACGGTCTGAACACGCACCTCGAGCGCTTGCTCAAGCAGCCGTTCATTTATCCGCTGAACGATCAACTGGTGACGCAGGCGCGTCAGGTTCTGCGCAGCGAATCGTTGGCCAACGTGGTTTACCGCATGCTCCGCGAGCAGGCGCGCAACCTGCCGGACTACCGCTTCAGCCAGCACCTCGGCCCGCAAGGCTCGCTGTTCATCGGCACTGAATACGTGATCCCGGGTTTCTACACCCAACAGGGTTATCAGCAGTATTTCTCGGTGCAGGGCGCGGCGCTGGTCACCGATATCCTGCGTGACAACTGGGTGCTGGGCGAAGGCGCGGGCATCAGCGACATGGACTTGCGTCGCCTGATGGTCGAGCTGGAGCAGCTGTACTTCCGCGACTACGCCAACTACTGGAGCGAAGCCGTTGGCCAGGTCGCATTGCCACCGATCAGCGACGCCGGCGAAGGCGCCGAGCAACTGGCGGGCCTGACGTCGGCCAACTCGCCGGTCCTCGCATTGCTCACCGAAGTACGTGAAAACACCCGCTTCGAAGCCGCTGCTGATCCGGTCGATGAAGCCGGCGAAGCTGCCGATGCGCTGGCCGGACAGAAAGGCAAACTGGGAAAGGTCGGCAAACTCGCCGCCGCTGCCGCCGACAAGGCTTCGGCGCTGAATGTGGCGAAGAACCTGCCGGACACCGCGAAGAAATCCCTGCAACGCCGCTTCGAACCGCTGCATCGTCTGCTCGATGACAACAACGGCCCGGGCGCTGACCTGACGCCAGCGTTCAGCGCGCTCAACGACCTGCAACTGCAACTGGCCGGTCTGGCCCGTTCCAGCACGCCGGAGCAAGCCGCATTCGAGATGGCCAAGACGCGCATGAGCGGCCAGCGTGATGCGCTGACCAACCTGCGTAATGCCTCCGGTCGTCTGCCACGTCCACTGAGCGTGTGGTTCAACGTGCTGGCCGAAGACTCGTGGCGTCTGGTGCTTAACGATGCCTATCAATACCTGAATGGCCGTTATCAGAACGAGCTGTACAGCGTGTATGGCAAAACCATCAGCAAGCGCTATCCGTTCAGCGCCAGCAGCACCAGCGACGTGGCGATCAGCGACTTCCGTGAGTTCTTCCGTGCGCAAGGTACCGTCGACCGCTTCTTCGACAGCTACATGCGTCCATTCGTCAGCGGCGATCCGGGCAACTACCGCATGCGCAGCGTCGACGGTCACAGCCTGCCGGTATCGAAGGTCTACCTCGATCAGATGGCGGCGGCGCAGACCATTCGCCAGAGCTTCTTCTCGATCAACCCGGCCGAGCCGACCGTGCAGTTCAAGCTCGAGCCGTACACCCTCGATCCGGCGGTCAGCCGTTCCGAATTCAAGTTCGGCGACAAGACCATGGAATACCGCCACGGCCCGATCCTGCCAATGACCTTCAAGTGGCCGACCGATGCTGAAGACGGTCGCACCAGTCTGGTCATGGACAAGATGGCCGGGCGTCCGATCGGTATCGAGAAGAACTCCGGCCCATGGTCGCTGTTCCGTTTGTTCGACCTGATGCAGACCGAGTACCTGAACGGTCGTGACGTGCTGGTACTGAAAGCCGACGTGGGCGGCCTGCGCGCCAACTACCTGCTCACCAGCCAGCGCACGCCGAACCCGTTCGACATGGGCGTGCTGCGCACCTTCCGTATGCCGGTGCAGCTCTGATGCTGGTGGCCAGTCCCTGGCGCAGCGCGGCGCGTACCGACCCGGGCAAGGTGCGGGCGCGCAACGAAGATGCCTTCCTCGACTCGCCGCAGCAGGGGCTGTGGGTGGTCGCGGACGGCATGGGCGGTCATCAGGGTGGCGACATCGCCAGCCAGTTGATCGTCGCCAGCCTGGCTGAGTTGCCGCAACACGAGGACTTCGACGAACGCCTCAAAGCCATCCGCCAGTGCCTGCACTGGCTGAACCGGCGTTTGGGGCAGGAGTTGACCGTCACTGCCGGACGCCACGACAGCATCATGGGCAGCACCGTCGTCGCGCTGCTGGTGGAAGGCAATCGCGCGGCCTGCATCTGGGCCGGCGACAGCCGTTGCTACATGTGGCGCGGGCAGCGGCTGTATCAACTGTCCAAGGACCATTCGCTGCAACAGCAACTGATCGACGAGCAGCAAATGAGCGTCGAACAGGCGGCAGCGCACCCGGCGGCTCAGGCACTCACCCGAGCCGTCGGCGCCGCCGACACACTGACCCTGGATGTGCTTGAACTCGAGGTCTATCCGGGCGATGTGTTTTTGCTCTGCAGCGATGGTTTGTATCAGGGCCTGAGCAGCGACGCCCTCGGCAATGCCCTCAGCCTCAGCGCGCCGCACGTGGCGCTGGAACGTTTGTTCGACGGCGCCCTGCGAGGCGCCGCGCGCGACAACCTGACTGCCGTGGTGATCCGCCAATGAGTGAACTCGAATCGCCCATCGATGACTTGCTGATCAGCGAAGAGCAGGCCAGCAACCTGACCTACTTCGCCTTCGCCAAGGGCAACCAGGCCGAACCGCTGCTGGCGCCGACCAAGGCCAGCATCGGTGCGCTGCCGGATGTACTCGCCGGTCGCTACCACCTCGAGCGTCTGCTCGGGGCCGGTGGCATGGGCGCCGTTTACCGGGCGCGGGATCTGCTGCATGAGCAGTTCGGCGATCCCGATCCTTACATCGCGCTGAAAATCCTCAGCGAAGAATTTGCCGAATCGCCGGACGCCAGTGCCTTGCTCTACAGCGAGTTCGCCCTGACCCGACGCCTGCGCCACGACAACGTCGTGCGTGCGCACACCTTTGAAGTCGACACCGACTGCCAGCGGGCCTTCATCACCATGGAATACATGCGTGGCCTGACCCTGGACAAATTGCTCTGCGAGCGGCCCCTCGGCCTGCCGTGGAAAGAATTGCGCGACATCGTTCTGCCGCTGCTCGACACGCTGGCCTACGCCCACGGTCGCGGCGTGCTGCACGGTGACCTGAAACCGAGCAACGTCATGCTCAGCGAAGATGGCTTGCGTCTGTTTGACTTCGGTTTGGGCCAGGCAGAGGAGGGCGTGCTGCCCGGTCTGCCGCACCTGAGCCGCGAGCGTTTCAACGCCTGGACCCCGGGCTACGCCGCCCCCGAACTGCTTGAGGGCCAACCATTGTCGGCCAGCGCGGACGTGTACGGCGTGTCCTGCGTGATCTATGAACTGGCGGGCGGCAAACACCCGTTCCGCCGCTTGCCCTCGACCCAGGCCCGCGACGAGCACCTGGAGCGCGAGTTGCGCGCCCCAGCGAATCTACCCCAGCACGGCTGGCAAGCGCTGCGAACCGCGCTGAGCTTCAACCCGGCAGAACGCACCATCACTGCCCAACAATTGCGTGACGCCTTGGGCGCCACTTCGTCCTGGCTGCAACGTCTGCGACTTCGGGCGTAACGGATGACATTCGAACAGGGAGCACACGATGTTCAACTCAGCTAACGAAACCCACTTCAGCCTCAAGGTCGAAGACTACGTCGGCGACCTGCAAGTGCTGTCCTTCACCGGCACCGAAGGCATCAGCCAGGCGTATCGCTTCGACCTCGAACTGGTCAGCGAAAACCCCGATCTGGACCTCGAACAACTGCTGCACAAGCAGGCGTTTCTGGCATTCGATCCACAGGGCTCGGGCATTCACGGGCAGATCTACCGCGTCGCCCAGGGCGATGCCGGCAAGCGCCTGACCCGCTACAAAGTCTCGATCGTGCCGCAACTGCAATACCTGCATCACCGCACCAACCAGCGCATCTACCAGCAGATGTCGGCGCCGAAAATCATCGCGCTGATCCTTGAAGAGCACGGCATCAAGAGCAACGCCTACAGCTTCCAGCTCAGCCAGCCGTGCCCGG
This sequence comes from Pseudomonas sp. GXM4, assembly GCF_008923895.1. NCBI lineage: Bacteria > Pseudomonadati > Pseudomonadota > Gammaproteobacteria > Pseudomonadales > Pseudomonadaceae > Pseudomonas > Pseudomonas sp. GXM4. The sequence continues at coordinate 3,301 of NZ_WBRZ01000015.1, read as the reverse complement.
ATCGCGACTACTGCGTGCAGTACGACGAAACCGACCTGCATTTCGTCCAGCGCCTGTGCGAAGAAGAGGGCATTCACTACCACTTCCAGCACAGCGAAAAGGCCCACCTGCTGGTGTTCGGCGACGACCAGACCGTGTTCCAGAACTTGGGGCAGCCAACTGCTTATGTGCAGGGCAGCGGCATGGTCGCCGACGAGCCGGTGATCAAAGCCTTCAAACTGCGCTTGGAAACCCGCACCACGCGCACCACGCGCCGTGACTACGACTTCGAAAAACCGCGCCTGCGAATGGAAGCCGCATACAAACCGGACGGCGACAGCACTGAACCGGATCTCGAAGACTACGACTACCCCGGCCGCTTCATCGACCGCGCGCGCGGCAAGTTCCTCAGCCAACGCGCCCTCGAACGCCATCGCGCCGACTACCGCCAGGCCGAAGGTCGCGGCGACCAGACCAAACTGGTCAGCGGCCACTTCATGGAAATGTCCGATCACCCGCGCAGCGAGTGGAACGACCTGTGGCTGCTCACCGAAATCTTCCACGAAGGCAAACAACCGCAAGTCCTCGAAGAAGGCGTGACCAGCGACACCACCGACAACAAGGACGACTTCCACCAAGGCTACCGCAACACCTTCCTCGCCACCCCGTGGGACGTGTTCTACCGCCCGGCCCTCGAACACCCGAAACCACGCGTGCTCGGCAGCCAGACCGCCATGGTCACCGGCCCTAAAGGCGAAGAAATCCACTGCGACCAATACGGCCGCATCAAAGTCCAGTTCCACTGGGACCGCGAAGGCCTCGCCGACGACAAAACCAGCTGCTGGCTGCGCGTCTCCAGCTCCTGGGCCGGCGACCGCTACGGCGCCATCAGCATCCCGCGCATCGGCATGGAAGTCCTCGTCACCTTCCTCGAAGGCGACCCGGACCAACCGCTTGTCACCGGCTGCCTGTACCACAAGGAAAACCCGGTGCCGTACGCCTTGCCGGCGAACAAGACTCGCAGCGTGTTCAAAACGCTTAGCTCACCGGGTGGTGGTGGGTACAACGAACTGCGCATTGAAGACAAAAAAGGTGCAGAGCAGATCTACATCCACGCCCAGCGCGATTGGGATGAAAACGTTGAGCACGATCAGAAGATTCGGGTCGGGAATGAACGCCATGACACGGTGGTGAAGAACACCTACACCGAGCTCAAGGCTGAAGAACACCGCACCACGATCTCCGATCGCAAGGTTGAAGCGAAGCTGGATGATCACCTGACGATTGGGCAGAACCAGCATGTGAAGTTGGGGACTGCGCAACTGACCAGCGTGGGGAAAGAGATACACCTCAAGGCTGGGGACAAGATTGTTATCGAGGCGGGGACGGAGCTGACCATTCTTGGAGGTGGGAGCTTTATCAAGCTGGATGGCGGTGGGGTTACGGTGGTTGGGCCGGTGATCAAGATCAATGCGGGTGGCTCGGCTGGTTCCGGCACGGGGATCGGGATTAAACCGCCGGTGCTGCCGGGGGCGGCGGATAAGGATAAGGCGGGGAGTTTGATGGATCAGGCGTTGGGGAATGCGTCTGAGGAAAAGATCAAACGCAAACCGAAACGCATGCTCAATTTTTCCGGGTAAGACATCGACGGCAATCCAAGCCACCAAGGATCAGAATTCAGGTATTTGGTAATGACAGAGACAACCAAGAAAGTAGAAAAATGGTCGTATCCCTTGAAAGTAGGGGCAGCAGGAGCGACGGATCCGCAGCAGTTTTATAAGGCTTTAGCCAATGCCAAAGATGGGTTCTATCCGTTGGGGGCCAATGGCCTTTGGCATGGTGGTGTTCATTTCGATGAGGCCTCGGGTTTGGTACCTGACTTGGCGGAAGTTAAATGCATCGCTGACGGTGAAGTAGTCGCTTATCGCATTGACAGCACGTACCCGAAATCCGCCTATGGTACGGCTGAGGCTGAATTTTCGACCGGTTTTGTATTGGTTAAACACCGACTGGAAGCGCCGGTGCAACCAGCCCCCCCAGCTCCTGCTGGATCGCCTGCTTCGCCGCCAGCGGCTGGTCCAAGCCTGAATTTTTTCAGTCTTTACATGCATTTGTTGCAGTGGAAGAACTACGAAGAAACTCCAGCATTGTCGCGACCACCCTTTTGGGGTGGGGGTACGTTGCAAGTCAAAGCGTCGGCTGACGACGAAATCCTCGGTTTGCGTGTTCGTCAGGAACCGCGTGGCAAGTCAGGGTACGCAACCGTGTTAACGGTTTTGAGCCGCGGTACGGTCGTCGAGACGGGTGAAGAAGAAAACGGCTGGCTTAAGGTGGTCAACGTCACGCCCGCTAATACCGACCTCCAGCCCGGAACAGGCTGGGTATTCAAGAGAGAGATGACAGCCGGTTCGACACCGAACACTTACGTCATTGGTACCGCTGCAAAAGACCCGATGAATCCACCTCAGAAAGGTCTCGTTGTTCGTGCTACTGCGAGCCAGTCAGGCGCTGCAAAAGCCATATTGCCCCACGGCACGCAAGTCAGGATCGGGAGCGACGGGACGCGTGGCAAATACCAGAAACTGTTGGAAATTGTCAGCGGGAATGCTGTTCCACCGTTGGCTCCTGCTGAAGTGCTCGGTTATGTCTGGGAGGGGCAACTTGAAGCCAAAAGTGAGCCTGCCGAAAAGGACGCTGTGCATATCCTGACAACTCCATTCCCGATTTCGGCGGGGAGTCTGATCGGTCATGTGGGGAAGTATCAAAACCATTCGGATTCGGCCCCAAAGAATCTATTGCACGTTGAGGTGTTTAGCTGCGAAGACGTAAAGGCATTTACCGAACTGAGTAAAGAGAAAGCTGCGGGAATGCCTGCCGCAGGAAAAACGCTCGTAAAAATTCCAAAAGACAGCGTGTTGGTTACTCACACGCAAGGAATGAGCGCAACAAATCCTCCGAAGGTGACGGATCCCCACAAAAAAGTTGGATATGACTTCTTTGTCCCTGTCGGGGTATTGGAAGCGCTACCCGCGGAAAAAAAGATAAAGGTTCCTGTTGTCATGGGTGGAACCACTACCTATACGCTTTGGTGGCGTCTGGACGGGTTGCTGGGGGATGCCGAAGGGAATGAAATCAGCGGTTGGTTTGCAGAGCCGGATACTGCGTTGTCACGCCATTCACCATTTGAGTGGGAGGGTTTCAGCTTTATAGATGAGGCTGGAAGTAACGTGGATCATTTGGCCGCGTTTCTTCATGCACAGGAAGGCCTTAGTGAGGAAGAACAAGCTAACTACCAGCCTAATATCGGTAACGCCGAAGAAGG
>NZ_WBRZ01000149.1:0-13860 GCF_008923895.1 Pseudomonas sp. GXM4 | reverse complement strand
TGAGAGTTTCCTTTGTCTTGCTCATAATAATTCTGGGGGAGCGCCGAATGTCCCTATTAAGATAATAGACGGCAGCTGTCCAGCCAGACTAACCGCCGCGATGGCGAAGGCCAACCTAAAACTTGGCAAGCGGTTTCGGCTGTGGTTGTGCGCCATATTCCTTGGTGTGGCTACGCAACGTCACAAGGCTACTGTCTGCGGTGCAATTGCCTACAGAAAAGGCCGAATCCCCCGGCAGCGTATCTGTCAGCTCAACGGTATCGTATGCCCCGTCACCGCCCATGTGACCAGGCAGGGCGACCTGTAGCGTCAAGATTCAACCTCCTGATTGAACAGGTTGTCCCTGCCTGACCTTTATGGCGATTGCGGGCTGGTGTGAAAGCCTCTGGATTGAGCAGGTCCGAGGTTTGATCGTTGGTTTGCAGTCGTCTCTTTTCGGTCACTTCCGTGTTTGGTGGCTGTGCGCAGGGCGCTTTCGGGCGCGCCGGTCTCCCTAATTCCTGCCGGCCTACTAACCTGCGCGCAGCTGCCGCCTTTCATAATCGGTCATCAAACGGCCAACTCATCAAGGCCCCCCGCGGACATTCAGCTCCCGTTTTCTTGGCCGAACGGCGAACTTTTTTGCTCATCTCCTGCGTTCATACGCCCCTGCAACAACGCGACGCGACAGCCGCAAGATCTGGAATCTGCTACATCCTAAAAGGTGAGATCAATCAGGCGCGTGCAGGGCATAAACGCGATTTGGCAATCACGTTTAAATTACACCAACTGTTACTCCAAAAAGCCTACAACGCCTTGCGCCGCTGCCTACGGGTACTTCAGAATCCGCCGGCTTACACGGCTATCGGTTGGGCTATATCGTTTCCCTGTCACTGCTAAACAGTGATCGGGTTTGGTAGCCCGCTCCGATATCGCCGTAAGGCGCCACCTTATTCAGCCTCATATTTGTGGCTGAGCTTTATATGGTGGGCATGCGTGGGGCTCATTCGTGAGCGCCGGGTTGCGTATCGACCGGTCTACCAACCCGCGCATGGCCGCCACCCATCGTTTGGTAGCGTGGGTGATGGCTCCTTATCTACTTCGATACGAGATTCATCTATGTTCAAAGTAACGCCAAACCCGCCAGCAGACGATTCAATTCCGTACGACCCCGCGCTCGAACCTCAGCGGATAAAAGATGCGGCCGCTCGCGCCATCAACTTTTACCTCGACCCTCAGACGCTCAAGACCACGATCCCCAAGCGTCAGCCAGGCAGGATCTTTCTCATCGACCCCACTGTTGACGAGGAAACGTTGCTCGTCGAAGCCTGTGAATCGCTGGCAGCCGCCAACGACATGGCCCGCGAAATCGGCGGCGTGATTGACCACCCACAGCGTCGATCACTGCTGATGTTGCAGCAGGTGATCATGTTGAGTGAGCTGATCGTCAATCGCGTGCTCGACAGCCGACGCGTGTCGAACTAGCCGGCAACCCAGGCATGAGGGGGCGTGCTCCCTCACTGCCAGCGGACGCGCCACAGCCGTGGCGCGGCATCCTCTTATCCAGACGCTCAAGCGACTCTCATCGGAGTTTCAGCTGATGTCACAGACACCGCCCCATCCGCCGGTCACCGAATCGGTATCGCCTTATGAATCCTTCCATTCAAAAAAACTTCACGACGCCGCCGAGCGCGCGCTCGACCATTACCTCGCGCCGGCCAAGATCAACGCTACGCCCTACAGTCCCAACACGTTGTTTATGGTCAACCCGGAATCCGACACCGAATCCTTGCTGGTCAACGCTTGCGAATCCCTGGCCTCGGCCACGGTGATGCTCGGTGATTTCGCCGGGATGCTGGAAGGCTCACGGCGCAATACTTTGTTGGGCATTGCGCAGGTAGTGATGTTGGGGGAGTTGGCCGTGAACAAAGCGTTGGATAACGTTGTGCCCACGTCCTAGAGCCAATGCGAACGCAAAAGCAGTCAGTCTGGCGACTGACTGCTTTCCTTAGTTGGTGAGCGCGTTAGGAACGGAGCCGTAAAGTTTTAAGGTTTGGAACGTCGCAACGTAATAATCGCTGTTGGACTCAACTCGGATATAACCCTCGGCGACTAACCATTGCAGCGTCTCGGTTAGAAATTGCTCCTGTGATGATGGTTCGTAAAAGCCGCTGGCATACGAGCCAGATTCGAGACCGAAGACTCCAGCATTCAGTCTGACTTGCGCAGGGCACGCATCTACCAACATCCTTAGAATCTTACCCACCAGCACATTAAATTCTGCTTTGTTATCAACGCTCACTGCCTTCTCCTTTTGGGCGCAGAGTTGCGCCTTGGCTGGGTGATCATAGTCAATTTTCCGCTCATCACGGGCTCTTTAAATCGGATTAAAAGGCAGTCACATAAAACCGCTTCATCATCACGTCTTCACGGATAGACCCGTATTGAACCCGGAGCCATGACGATGACCGACACCCACACCTTCACCCTCAAATTCCCCTTCACCAGCGCCAGCGGCGAGCTCCTGTCGGCACTGCCTATCAGACGCCTCAAGCGCAAAGACATCAGCGCCGCGCAAGTGGTGACCAAAGACGAAGGCGCCATGGAAGACCTGCTGGTCGCCAAGCTGTTGGGCATCACCCTTGAAGATCTGGGTGAGTTCGACATTGCCGACTCAACGCTCGCCACCGAGGTGTTGCGGGAAATGGCAGCCGGCCGAAACCTTGCTCCAGTCCTGGGACGAAGCGCTGCTGCTGGTGCTGAGGTTGCCGCCGTCTGAGATCGAACGGCTCGACATGGTCGAGTACTGGCGATGGGTCGAGGTCTGTCAGCGCGAGATCAATCGCCGGCTCGAACACGCCGAGCCAGCGCGCCGCTGACCACTGCCAGCAAACCGACTGCCACGCCCGCCACCAGCGCACCGCCCGCCGCCAAGGGGGCGGCGGCCATGGCCAGTAACGGCAGGCCCACACAGAACGCCGCCATCGCCGCCCACCACGGCAAATGCACCAAGCACACCCAGGCAAGGCCGATCACACCGGCGCCAATGGCCAGTGCATAGAGGGTGTGGGCAGTGCGTAACGCGGTTTTTTCAAACATGACCAAAGCGTAGCAACGATGGCCAACGAAGTCCTCATCGGTCTAAAAATCGGCGCCGTCGTCTCCGGCAGCCTCAACGCTGCGTTTGGGTCGGCGCAATCTACCGTGCGCCACTTGGGCCGCGCCGTCGATGGGCTCACGCTCAAGCAACAACAGCTGGGCCACGAGTTGGCGGCGTCATTGGCCCGTGGCGGCGCCGGCATCGGCCAGTTGCGTCGCCAGTACGACGCGGTCGGCCATACCCTTGATCAACTGCATCTAAAACAACAGCAGCTCGACGCCAGTTTGGCGCGCGGTCATGCGCTCAGAAGTCAGCGCAGCCAGTTGCGCGGCCAAGCCATGGAGACGATTGGCACCGGCGCGGCATTGGGCGCGCCCATCGTACAGTCGATAAAAACCGCCATTAATTTTCAGGACCAGACCCGTGACATCGCCATTGGCGGCGGTTTCGACCCGGCGCAAGAGCAACGCTTGAGCATGGCCATGCGCGGCGCCGCGCTGGCCTGGAATCAGACCCAAACCGACGTCGCCAATGGTACCGCCGTGTTGGTCGCCGGCGGCATCGATAACCTCCAGGCGCTCACGGACTACGCGCCAGTGCTGGCCAAAACCGCCACCGCGACGCGCGCCAGCATGGAGCACCTCGGCGCGGTGGCCATCGCCCTGAACGACAACCTGAACATCGGCGCGGCAGGCTTTGAGCGCTCGATGAACATGTTGGCCTTTGCCGGTAAAAGCGGGCAATTCGAGCTGGCCGACATGGCCAAGTGGCTGCCGCAATTAACGCCGCAGTTCGCCGCCCTCGGCATCACCGGCGAGCGCGCCGCAGCGCAGATCGGCGCATCACTGCAGATCGCCCGTCGCGGTGCCGGCAGCAATGACGAAGCCGCCAACAACTTCAAAAACTTCCTCTCCAAGCTCACGGCACCCGACACCCTCAAGGCGTTCGAGAAGGCCGGCATCGACCTCAAAGGCAGCCTGCACAATCTGGTCAGCGAAGGTTTGTCGCCAGCGCAAGCCATGCTCAGCATCCTCACCCAGCATTTGGGCAAAGACGCCCCCGACGCCGCCGCGCAGTACGGCAAGGCACTGGCCATCAACGACCAGCAGGAGCGGCAAACGGCGCTGGCGCGCTTGGATCAGGCCTACAAGTTAGGTGAGCTGTTTGCCGACCAGCAGGTCTTGTCGTTCATCCGCCCGGCGCTGGCCAATCAGCACGACATGGCCGGCATCGAGCAAGGCAGCCGCAACGCCGCCGACCAGGGCGTGCTTGATGACGACTGGATCAAACGGATGGGCAGTACCAAGGAGCAATTGAAAGCCCTGCGCATCAACCTGGCCGACATCGGTATTTCTGTCGGCAACGCGTTGCTGCCAGCGATCGTCGAGATCAGCCAAGCGCTGGTGCCGCTGATGCGTGGATTTTCGGCATGGGCCGGTGAGCACCCGGCGTTGATCAAAGGCGTTGTCGGTTTGGTCGGCGGTCTGCTGCTCGGCAAGTTGGCGTTTATCGGCCTGGCGTACGGCGCCAATCTGGTCGTCGCGCCGTTGGTGGCCATGTCCACGACGGTGACGGCGCTATCGGCGCGTTTCACCTTGCTGCGCAGTGCGTGGCAGATGGGCAAGTTCGCGCCGTTGATGTCGTCGCTTAAACGACTGGGTACGGGCCTGTTGGCGGTTGGGAGATACGCGGGGCTATTCACGCGCGGCCTGCTCATGGCGCTGACCAGCCCGCTCAAGCTGATGGCGCACGGTGCCTTGTTGTTGGGCAAGGTGTTGGGCGGTACGTTGCTGTTTGGCCTGAAGCTGGCAGGCCAAGCCGTTCTCTGGCTGGGCCGAGCCTTGATGATGAACCCTATCGGTCTGTTGATCACCGGGATCGCGATGGCGGCGTATTTGATTTACCGACACTGGCTGCCGATCAAAGCGTTTTTCACCGAGCTGTGGGCGGAGGTCAAAACCGGTTTTGACGGCGGGCTGACGGGCATCTTGGCGCTGCTGGTCAACTTCTCGCCGTTGGGTTTGATCTACCGTGCGTTTGCCGGGGTGATGAATTACTTGGGCGTCGAGTTGCCGGGCACGTTCACGGAGTTCGGTGGCATGCTCATCATCGGCTTGGTCGATGGCCTGCGTAACAGTCTCGGCGCGGTGAAAGACAGCGTGGTCGGCATCGGCTCGGCCATCAAAGGCTGGTTCACTGAAACCCTGGGCATCGAGTCGCCCAGCCGCGTGTTCATCGGTTACGGTGCCAACATCAGCCAAGGCGCGGCGTTGGGCATTGCTGCCCATGCGGGGCTGGTCAAGCAGGCCGCGCTGGGCATGGCCGAGCAGAGCCGCGTCGACATGGCGCCGCCGGACCTTCAGCAGGTGTCCAGGGCCAGCCGTATGGGTGGCGACAGCGCTTCGGCCACCAGCGCGGCGACCAGCATGACCTTCCATTTTTCGCCGCAGATCAACGTGCCCGCTGGCGCCGGGCCTGAAGCTATCAACCACGGGCTGCAAGCCGCTTACGGTGAGTGGACGCGCATGATGGAGCGCTACCTTCACGATGCTCGTCGTCGTAGTTACGGGCCGTCAGCCCAGGGTGGATTCTGATGTTTGCCATTCTCGGCGACATCGAATTCACCGTGGCCGGCGGCGTCAGTGCCATTGAACACAGCGGCGCCGCCGACTGGGCCGAGCACCCGCGCATGCAGGGCAAACCGTTGCTGGAGTGGGTCGGCGAAGGGCTCGATGAGTGCCAATTGACGCTCGAGTTGCACCCGATATTGGGCGACCCGGAGCAGCGCTTGCGCGCGCTGCGTCTGGCCAAAACTCAGCACCAGCCGTTGGCGTGGGTGATGGGCAGCGGTGAATACCTGGGCCCGTACGTCATCACCCATTTGAGCAACGTCATCCGCCGCACCTCGGCCACTGGGCAGTTGCTGGCCGCCACGTTGCAGATCAGTCTGCGCGAGTACACCGGCGCGTTTATTCGCAAGGCTCATACGCCCGGTTTGCTCGATCCCACGGCCCGCGACACCGCGCCGGCCATGGATTCACCGGGCGTGATCTCGCGCCAGGCAGCGGCGCCCAGTACGGCACAGAACGTCATTCGCCACGCCAAAACCGCCGGCAATGTGTTGCACCAAGCTCAGATCTTCTATCAGTGGGCCGAGGACGGCGACCCCGAGGACATTCTCGCTCAGGTCCCGCAGTTGCTTGGCGTCACTGCGCAAGCCATCGAGCCGCTGCAAGGTCTTGCCAGCGCTGCCGGGTTGCTGCGTGACGGCGCTGACCTGTCCCGGTTGGGCGAAGACGTGCTGGGCAGTGTCATGGGTGCCCGCGATTGCCTGAATCCCGTCGACCTTGCCAGCATCGTCAATCGCTTTGGCGCTTCACATGAAGCTCTTGACCAAGCTGTCACGGTACTGGACGGCGCCAGCGATCGCTTGGCCGGGCTGGCCGCCGACATCCTGACCCGGAGGCGTTGATGTTCATTCTGCACCTGACCACCGAAGGCGAGCGCTGGGATCAGTTGGCCTGGCGTTATTACGGCGACGCTCACCGTTACTTTCCAATCGTCGAAGCCAACCCCAACGTCCCGCTGAGCGCTACGTTGCCCTCGGGCCTGACCTTGGCCATTCCGCTACTTAATGCATTGCCCACCGCCCAGGACGTCCCGCCATGGATGCGCTAAACCCGCAACACGTTTTGCAGGCGCGCTTTGTGCTGACTTACCAGCAGCGCAACATCACCCGCGATGTGAGCGAGCATTTGCTGTCACTGACCTACACCGACCACCTGACCGGCAACGCCGACAGCCTGGAGGTCGAACTCGAAGACACTCAAGGCCGCTGGCGCGATGCCTGGTACCCTGGCCACGGCGATACGCTGACCTTGGCGATCGGCTGGCAAGGCGCGCCGTTGCGAACCCTCGGCCGGCTGGAAATTGACGAGGTCGAACTCAACGGCCCACCCTCGACCATCACCATTCATGCCTTGGCCACCGGCATCAACGGCCCGTTGCGCACCGTCGAACACCGCGCCTACGAAGACCTCACCCTGGCCGCCATCGCTCAACAGGTCGCCACCCGCCAAGGCCTCACTCTGGTCGGTCACATCGAGCCCATCCCACTCGACCGCCTGACCCAGCAAGACACCGACCTGACGTTCCTGCGCAACCTCGCTGCAACCTACGACTACGCCTTCAAAATCACCGGCCGGCAATTGGTCTTCCACGCCATTCAACGATTGGCGCAGGCCGCCCCGGTCGCCACGCATCGCCTCACAGACCTGGCCAATATCAACCTGCGCGACCAAATCAAAACGGTGCCCAAGGCCATCGAAATCAAACACAAAGACCCGGCCAAAAAACAGCTCATCACCTACACGCTGGTCAACAACCAAACCGTCGCCGCCCCGAGCAGTGTCAGCCAAACCACCACCAGCGCCGACACCCACAAAAGCCGACAGCGCAGCGCCACCACCGAACAGGCCCAGGCCAAAGCGAAAGCCGAAGTCGCCCAAGCCAACCGCCAACGCACCACCGGCCAATGGACCACCCAAGGCCAACCGCACCTCACCAGCGGCAACGTCATCCGACTCCTCACCACCGGCCAACTCAACGGCCGCTACCTCATCACCTCATCCACCCACCGCATCACCCGCCAATCCGGCTACACCACGACCCAACAGGTCGCCCGCATCTCAAACCATTAACCACTCACCAAAGGCAAAGCCTCCCATGCCCACCCAACTCGAATACGGCGAAGTCACCGCCCTGGACCACCAAACCTGCCGCCTGCGCGTACGCCTCGACGACCGTGACGGCGTCCAGACCTATTGGCTCAACATTCCACAACGCAACACCCAAGGCACACAACGCCGACCACTGATGCCTGAGATCGGCGAACAGGTGGCGGTGCTGCTGGACGCGGATGGCGTGGGCGGGGTTTGTTTGGGCGGGATTTATTCGACGGCGGAGCCACCACCGGTGGTGGATGAGGACACGGAGTTTGTGCGGTATAGCGATGGGACGGTGGTGGCGTATGACCGGGTGGCGGGGGTGATGAGGTTGGAGTGTGTTGGCGCGTTGAGTATGAAATGCGGAGACAAAATCACAATTGAAGCGAATGAATCAATTCTGGTGAAAACGCCGTCGGCAACTCTTGACGTCCAGCAGGTCAGGTTTAATGGCAACCTACTTGTTAGAGGCAATATTCACGCTAACGGCACAGTCACGGATGATGGGGGAAACTCGAACCACCACAAGCATTAAAGCTTTTTCGCGGGGGTGGGCTTCTTCTTTTTGTAGGTTTGTGTGAGGGCCATTGAGAGAGCGGTACCACTGCCAATGCGTTTGAAGTATTTGATGTCACTTTCCATTGTCTGCTCCAAACTCTTCCATGTGCCGGCGGGACCAAGGGCCGAGAGGTCGAAATTGTGTTCGATCAGCGCTTGCAGCATCTCCGGGTAACGTTTGTAGTAAAAATCCCAAGCAGTCAGAAATTTCACTCTCACGAGCGGGGATTTATGTGAGCGCATTTGAAAGTGGACATCTTTCAAAAAACGTACCTGCCAAGGCACATAGGGTGCGTAGTCGTCACCTGGCAGTTCGAGGTCGAAGGGATATATACCCGTGGATAGCTTGTTCAGATCTTCTAGGCTGCGGTTAAGATAAACAAACTCGAACTGATCGCTGAACGGTGCAGTACGGAAAAAACGATTGTATTTGACGCAGGCGGCGCTCATAAAGAGGCCGAGCGAAGGAATACCTTTCTCAGCATTGTGCGCATCAATCAGCGCCCCCCCGAAAAAGCATTCGACGTTTTCTAGCTTGTAATGAGTGAAATCGCCTTCAACCAAAACGGCACGAAAATAAATGTCTTGTCCCGTCAATCGGTGGTGAAGATCCTCTGCGAACTCTGTCAGCAGCCAAACGCAATCCTCTCGCGCGTGATCACTTCCAGCATCAGCCGTGTTGTAAACCAAGATGGTGTCTGAAAAAACGATCGTACTGAAATTTGTTTGATGATGAGCATTGAGCGTATCGAGAATCGAATAGACCCTAGCCACCTTTCGAGGCTCATCTCGGGTCATGTCAGAGAACCCCAAGATGTCTATGTAGAGAAGAAACCGGCTCATTCCATGCCCTTTTTATTTGTAATAGTGCGAGATAGTGCATCTCTTTAAATGCGATTAAAAGCTCGGCGCCCTTAGGTTTAGCACCATGGGCCCATGAATACGCCCATCCCCCACACCCACATCACCGCAGCCCACTGGCAACCCGCACTCGGTACCACCGGCGAGATCGTCGAAGGCCTGCGCGACATCGACCAATCCCTGCGCATCATCCTCACCACACCGAAAGGCAGCGACCCGCACCGTCCCGAGTTCGGCAGCAACCTCCACCGTTACCTTGACTGGCCCACCGATCGCGTCACGCCGCACTTGGTGCGCGAAGCCTTCGACGCCGTGCGCCAGTGGGAGCCGCGCGTCTCGGTCGATCAAGTCCACATCCAGATCAGCGCCCACCACATCACGGCCCGCGTGCAATGGCGCATCACCGGCCAGCGCCAGCAGCTCACCGAGGTGCCGTATGCGCGCGTTGCCTAAACCCGAATTCATCAAGATCGACCCCGCCGCGCTGGAGGCGGATCTGATCGCCCGCTACGAAAAGGCATCCGGCAAAACCCTGTACCCGGCACAGATCGAGCGGCTGTACATCGATCAAATCGCCTACGCCGTGTCCCGCTTGCAGATGAGCATTCAACACGCTGGCGAACAACTGCTGGTGCGCTTTGCTCGCGGCCCGATCCTCGATTATCTGGGCGAACTGGTTGCCACGCCGCGTCTGCTGGCCAAAGCCGCCCGGTGCACCGTGCGTTTCAGCCTGCCTACCGCGACCGCTCAAGCGTTACTCATCCCGGTAGGCACACGCGTCAGCACCCAAGACGCCAAAGTGGTCTTCACCACCGACCGCGATGTAACGCTGCCTGCCTATCAAACCGAAGTGTCGGTCACCGCCACGTGCCAGACGCTGGGCGAGCAAGGCAATGGCTGGACCCTCGGCCAGATCAGCGCGCTCATCAACGCGCCAGACCCAAGCCTCACGGCCAGCAACACAACCACCACGGCTAACGGTGCCGAAGACGAAAACGACGACCGCTACCGCGAGCGCATCATCCTGGCGCCCGAGGCCTTCAGCAACGCCGGCAGCCGCGCCGCGTACCGCTATCACACGCTGGCCGTGCACCAATCCATCATCGATGTCGCCGTCCACGGCCCCGACGAAGGCCAACCCGACGGTCACGTTGCGCTCTTTCCGCTGACCGCCGATGGCCTGCCGACGCCGCAACTGCTGGAAGACATCACAGAGCAAATCAGCGGCGAGAAACTTCGCCCGCTGTGCGACACCGTAATCGCGGCCGCGCCCATCGAGGTCCGCTACCAGATCACCGCCCACCTCACGTTGTATGCAAACGCCGACCGCAGCGCCGTGATGGCGGCAGCGAAAGCCGCCGCTACACGCTATGCCCAAACATGCAGCGCCGCGCTGGGGCACGATCTCGTCCCGGAACAACTCACCGCCGCGCTGCAAGTGCCCGGCGTTTACCGCGCGGACGTAAAAAAACCGGTCAACCTGCGTGAGCTTCAAAGCAACCAATGGGCACATTGCACCGCCATCAAGCTGACTGACGCCGGGGTCGCCGATGGCTGACGCGCTAACCCCTGCGCTGGCCGGCGACGCGCGCTTCACGCTGTTGTGCGAACTGCTCGACCAGTCACTCGCCGACCTCGACCTCAACGCCATGCTGGTCTACCTGATCGACTTGGTAAAACCCAGGCTGCTGCCACATCTGGCCGACCAGTTCTCACTGCTGGACGAAGCCGCGTGGCAGTTGGCCGAGTCCGAGCAAGCCAAGCGCAACCTCATCAAGAACGCCATCGAACTGCACCGTTTCAAGGGCACACCGTGGGCGATCCGCGAAGTCATCTACTTGCTCGGTTTCGGCGAAGTCACCCTGCAAGAAGGCCCGCAAACACAAGCCGACAACCAGCCGAGCCCGCCAACTGTCTGGCCGCTGTACCGCGTCATCCTCAAACGCACCATCACCAACGATCAAGCGGTACTCATACGCCGCGTCCTTCTATCCGTCGCCCCGGCGCGTTGTCGGCTGGTCTCACTCGACTACCAAGCCGTCGCCATCCGCTACAACGCAGTCGCCCGTTACGACGGCCAATACAACCACGGAAGCAGCTAATGGCCGACCTACCCGAAACCAACCAATGGACGCCCGGCGTCTACCAGATCGAGACCTCCGACCCCGTCGTCGGCGGCCCCGAGGGCGTGACCAATCTGCCCATCAAACAACTGAGCAATCGCACCGTTTGGTTAAAACAGAAGATCGAAGCGTTGATCAGTGGGACGGAGTCGGTGGGCAAAGCCAAACAGCTGACCTACGCGCGCTCTGCCTTTCGTTATTTGTCTGATTACGCAGTCGCCTTCGCCAGCCAATACGAAGCTGAAGAAGGCACTGACACGCACAAACCGATCAACGCGCTGGGGGTTCATCAGGCGATCGCATCCAAAACGGTACAAGCCACCGAAAGAGCATCGGGAATCGCGCGGATCGCGATCCAATTCGCCGTTAGATCAGGCGTTGAAACCAACACATTTGTGACGCCCCATACGCTTGCCGCTCTTTTCCCGTTCCGCGGCTGCAAGGTTTACTCCAAGCCCGGGATTTACACTTGGGATGTACCCTCAGGCGTGACCAAGGCATGGGTCGTCGTCATTGGCGGCGGCGGTGGTGGCGCACGTTCCATGACCCATCCAGGCCCGTCGGGAGGATCGGGCGCAGGCATCGCCAGAAAACTGGTCGATTTGCGTGGCCTGAAATCCGTAACGATAACCGTCGGCGCGGGCGGTATCGGGGCGTCCCATATGAACACCCAAGGTGGAAACGGTGGGACGTCGTCTTTCGGCATTTACCTCAATGCAACCCAGGGATACGGCGGAAGACTCGATGGTCAGGCACCTCATGGTGGCGTAGGCGTAGGGGGCGATGAAAACGAATCCATTGGCTTCGGAGGCCATCCTGTCGGCAGCGCTCACAATGTTGGCTTTATAGGCGGCGCAGGTGGAGGTGGTGAGTCCGGCGCTTCGTGGGATGACCCCACCGCGCCCTTAACACCTGGGCATGGCGGCGGCGGCCGTGGCGCCAGCGTGGCACCCAATGGCGCGGCTGGCCGGGTGACCATCCAATGGTGACCAACACATGGGCTCGAATTGAAAACGCCACCGTCACTGAAATCACCACCATCGACCCAAAGGACAGATTTCATCCCGCACTGATCTGGGTGATCTGTCCGCGCAACACCCAACCAGGCATGCAGTGGATAGATGGTGTGTTCTCACCGGCACCAGCGCCGACCATCGATCATTCGCGAACAATCGCCGCTGCACGTTACCAGCACGAAACAGCCGGCTTGACCCTCGACCGGATATCCATTGAGACCAGCCGCGAAAGCCAAGCCCTGATCACGGCAGCGGCGGTATCAGCGCTGATCGACCCCAACTACACCTGCACTTGGAAAACCCTAAACGGCCCGGTCGAACTTACCGCGACACAACTGATCGGCTTGGCCACTGCCGTGCGCAGCCACATACAAGGTTGCTTCAACCGTGAATTCGAATTACTCGACGCGTTGAATAAAGGCACTTACTCCCCCGACATGCTCGACCACGGCTGGCCAACCGCCCCAGGGACATAAACATGCAAGACATCCGCTGTGGTCAATGCCACCGCAAACTCGCCGCCGCCCAAAGCTTCACCGAACTGCAAATCAAGTGCCCGCGCTGCCGGACACTCAATCACCTGAAGGCCCCGAGCCTCCTATCCGAATGCCCTGAGCATCTGCCCACAAGAGCGCAGCCGTGCCCCAGCCCACCATTGGAAGCCTGTTCGCAGGCATAGGAGGTTTTGATGAAGGATTCGAAAAAGCAGGCTACCGCACCGCCTGGCAAGTGGAACTCAACCCCACCAACCGGGCTGTCCTTGCCGACCGATTTCCGCATGCCACCCAACACGAAGACGTGCGCCACTGCGGCGCCAACAACCTGCAATCCGTTGACGTCATCACCGCAGGCTTTCCCTGCCAAGACATCAGCAACGCCGGCAGCCGCCCCGGCAACCAACACACCCGAGGCCTGCAAGGCCAGCGCAGCGGCCTGTTTTGGGAAGTCATACGCATCCTCCAAGAAACACAACCTCGCTGGGTGGTCCTTGAGAACGTCGTTAACTTGCTCGCTATCAACGATAGCCGAGACTTTCAAACAGTCGTCCGGGCCCTTGCGGACAGCGGGTATGTGGGATGCTGGCGAGTGCTTAATGCTCAATATTTCGGAGTCCCCCAGCAACGTCGCCGGATATTCCTGGTCGCCGGTCATCACCGAATGCCCCCCATCGAGCTGCTGGCTGACGCCGCGCCAGTGGACGCAATACCTCCAGCGTCTCAATCGCAACCCTGGCCACGGCCCGCGGATGCATGGGCTGCCAATACTCTATTGGCAAACAAAGCCGGCTCCCAGATCGCTATGGGCTGTACCACTTTCGTCGCTCACCCGAACGGATGGCATCAGATGGTTGAGCGGCAGCGAACGTCTGACGATGATGGGCTTTGCCTCGGACTGGATGCGTCCAACCTTGCAGAAGCTTTCGCTGCCGGAAACGCCGTCGTCCCGCAAATCGCGCAATGGATCGCCGAAAAACTAATCAAAGCCCACTAACCCCACAG
>NZ_WBRZ01000148.1:0-13915 GCF_008923895.1 Pseudomonas sp. GXM4 | reverse complement strand
CCAGCGGGGATCAATCCCCTCGCCACAGAGTACATGTCAGCCTTCAGAGGCGATGTCAGTATTCAGAGGCTATGTCAGACAAAGGAGTCGTCGTCATCGAAGAACGACGAATTGTCGCTGCTGTAATCGGCGTCGCTGAAACCGCCCTGGTCATTGCCCGAGAAGCCGTTGTCCGCCACGCGCTGATCATCGCCCCAGCCGTTGTTGCTCTGATCGGCGACCTGCGCCGGTTCTTCCTTGATGACCTCGACGATTTCTTCCGGTTGCTGATTGTGGTGGAACAGGCTGCTGATGCCCTGCGCCAGCATCACACCGCCGGCCACGCCAGCGGCGGTTTTCAGCGCGCCGCCGAGGAAGCTGTTGCCCGCCGCCGGAGCAGCCTGCTGCGCGTAGTTAGGCGGCGCGGCACCGAAGCTCTGTTGTGGCGCCGGTGCCTGGTAGCTCTGCTGCGGCGCCGGCTCGCGCCAGCCGCCGGTAGATGCGGGCGCTGCGCTCTGGCTCGGCGCCGGACGTGAATTGCCGCCGCCAAAAATGCTCGACAGGAAACCGCCGCCACCGCTGGATGCCGGTGCGCCGCCTTGGGCCTTGGCCGATTGCAGCTCGGCCTGCAGACGCTGGACTTGCTGGGTCAGTTGCTTGTTCTGCTCATCGAGGCTTTTCAGCGCGGCCTCTTGCACCAGAATCGCCTGGGTCATGAAATAGCCTGCCGCCGGTTGGCGCGTCAGGTGTTCCTTGATCCGCGCCTCGGCCTGGGCGTCGCGCGGGGCTGCCTCCGTTTCGGCCTGTTGCAGCCGGGAAAACAGTCCATCGATCAGGGTTTGCTCTTCGCTGTTCATGGCGACCTCGTAGATTGCCGGTAATAACGTGCCCGCGCCCACTCTGGGCGCGGTGCTCTCCTGTAATGGAGACAGTGACAAAACGTTTCAATGACCTTTACCGAATGTTTACGTTTGTGTCGGCCCGCGTTGCATCGGTTAAAGTGAGCCACTGTTTTCGACCTGCGATACCGACTGATGAATGCCCTCGAAGTACTGCGCGACTCTTTGTATTTTTTCAAACGCCATCTGGGCAGCATCGTGCAGTTGTGCCTGCCGCTGGTGATTGTCGAAGCCTTCTTGCAGCAGGCGGTCGATCACGCCACCGGGCCGGACACCTTCGCCGGCGTCAGCATCATTGTCGGCCTGCTGGTGTATCCGCTGTACACCGCCGCGCTGATCCTGTTTCTCGATGCACGCAGCCGTGGCGAGTCGCCGCGCAACCGTGACCTGCTGGCGATGGCCGCCACCCTGTGGCCGCGCTTCGCGGTGCTGACCGCGCTCAATACCTTGCTGATTCTGCTCGGCCTGTCGTTGTACTTCCTGCCGGGGCTGATGCTGATGGTCATGCTTGCCTTCGCCGAATACCTGCTGGTGCTGCGCGGCCTCGGGCCGTTGCAGGCGATGAAGGAAAGTCTGCGCCTGACCCGTGGGCACTTCTGGCGCATCCTGCTGTGCATTCTCTGCGTGATGACCCCGTTGTGGTTGCTCAAGGGCGCGACGCTGGCGGTGTACCCCGAACCGCAGAATCCGCTGATTGCCGGGCTGATCGACAGCGCTCACAGCTTTCTGCAACTGTTCACCAGTGTGGTGCTGTTCCGCCTGTTCATGCTGATCAGCGAATTGCCTGACAAACGTAACGGCGCAGTCTGACCGCGCCGTGCTTGGGCTTCGTCGCTGCCGTCAGGTATGCTCGGGGCCACTTTCTGTAACGCTATAAGCCGAGCCATGACCCGTCTGCTGCGCTACACCCTGCTCCTCGTCATCCTCGCCGCCGTCCTGTTCGGTGTGCTGCTGTTCAGCCTGACCTGGCGCCCCGATGCCCGCGAAACCCTGCCGGTCAGTTGCGGCACTACCGCGCCGACACTGGTGCCAGGGCAAGCGCTGAAAGTCATGACCTGGAACGTGCAGTTCCTCGCCGGCAAGCGCTACGTATTCTGGAATGACCTGGCTCAGGGCGACGACGAAGCGCCGACCGCCGAAGACATGGCCTTCAGCCTCGACGAAGTAGCGCGGGTGATCCGTGACGAACAACCGGATGTGGTGCTGTTGCAGGAGCTCGACGACGGCGCCAAGGCCAGTGACTACCAGAATCAGCTCAAACTGTTGCAGGAACGCGTCGCCGATCTGTATCCATGCAGCACCAGCGCCTTCGACTGGAAAGCCGATTTTGTCCCCGAGCCACATATCTACGGCAGCGTCGGCCGCCAGTTGGCCACGCTGAGCCGCTATCGCATCGAACACGCCGAACGCCTGCAACTGCCCGTCGCCCCGAGCAACTTCATCAGCCGCCAGTTCCAGCCCAAAGACGCTTTGCTCGCAGTCAAACTGCCGCTCAGCGATGGCGGACAACTGACCGTGTTCAACACCCACTTGCAGCGCGCCAGCCAGGCGGACGGCAACGTGCAGGCGCAAGTGGCTGCCGTGGCCAAAGTCCTCGACAAATATGAAAGCCAAGGCCTGCCGTGGCTGATCGGTGGCGATTTCAATCTGCTGCCGCTGGGCCAGTATCGACGCCTGCCGGTCGAGCGGCGCACGCCCTATTCTGCCGACAGCGAACTGCATCTGCTGTGGGACAAGTACCCGATGATCCCGACCAACAACGAGGCCGGCGGTATCGATCGAGCCAAATGGCTGACCCATTACCCCAACGACCCCGGCCTCAACGGCCCGGATCGCACGGTGGATTATCTGTTCTACAGCCCGAAGCTCAAACGCGTGCAAGCGCAGGTGCGGCAGGACGATACCCTGCGCATCTCCGATCACTTGCCGGTGATTGCGCGGTTCTTTCTGCCAGCGACACCCTAGCCAATCGGTAGCCCACGGCCCGCCCGCGCCGAATTCAAGACATGGAAAAGTATGAAAATTTTATTGGTATGCAAGGACATCGGTGGCTACGCACGCAAACTCGCGGAGCACTTGAGCATCGCTGATGAAGTTTGCTTCATCGACACCGCTGCGCTGGCGAAACCCTTCGAGCGCGCGCCGAAGATTTTGCGGCGTTCGCTCAATCGCTGGTCGCAGTTGCGCCAGTTCAGCAAGCTCATAGCAGCTGGTGGGCGCTTCGACGTCGCTCTGATCATCAACCCGGCGCAAATCGATCCGAAGCAACTGGCGGCAGCCCTGAACGCCAGCGAACGCAAGATTGCCTACCTATACGACAGTTTCAGTCGCTGGCCCATGAGCCGTGAGGCGTTGGCCGTTTATAACGAGGTGTTTACCTTCGACCCGGAGAACGCCAAGCAATACGGTCTGAAAAAGCTGCACAACTTCATTTATGACGACTACGTCGAGGCTGGCTATGCCGATGAATATGCCGCCTTAGTGGTAATGGCAGGCAAAGATCGGGTTGCCGCGCTGGAAGGTCTGGCAAGAGCATTCGATCAACTGGGTGTGACCGAGTACAAGTTTCTGGTGCAGTGCAAACCGATTGCCGGCGCCCATCCGGGAATCACCTTCTTCGAGCAGCGGATGTCACTCGAATCGGTGAGCGAGCTGGTGAAGCGCTCGCGGATCATTCTCGACATTTCCAAACCCGGCCAGGCCGGCTTGAGCTTCCGTTTTTTCGAAGCCATGGCCGCGCGCAAGAAAGTCATCACCACCAACAGGCACGTGCTGGATTACGACTTCTATAACCCGGCGAACATACTGGTGATCGACGAAGCCGACCCGGTGATTCCGGCTTCGTTCATCTCTGCCCCGTACGTCGACATCCCCGAGCCGATCTACCGAAAATACACTTTGCAGGGCTGGACCGAGACCGTGCTTGCATCGAGCTAGGCTTCGGTCTCAGAGCCCCGGCGGAACGTAGCCCGGAACATAGCGGACATTGGCGCACTTGCCGTGCAGTATTCGCCCGTCTTCGATCAGGAACTGGGCGATCTTCTTCTGTTGATTGATCTTCGCCTGCAACTTGCAGGTAGAACTGTGGCCGACCTGTTGGTAGTGCTCGGTGTACACCATGCCATTGCCGGTATGGGTCATCGAAGTGCCGGCCGCTTCGGTGGAGGTCCAGCTCGCGGACTTGTGCCAGGTCAGTACGGCCAAGGGTTCGCCGTTCGGGCCGGTTTCCTTTGCCATCGCGTCGGGCGTGCCGAACAGGTCCAGTGCTTCCTGCATATCACGGCCTTCCCAGCGGCTTTGCGCGATAGTGGAACAGCCGCTCAAGAGCAATCCTGCCAGCAGGGTTGCCAGCCATAAACGTGTGTAAGTCATTGGATGCCCCGGCTTATTTCTTCAGTTCGAGCAGGCTGTCGATGTTGTCCATCATCTGGCTCTTTTGCTGAATCGGCGCGAGCTTGAAGAACATCTGCTGCAGCATCTCGATCATCTGCAGGTATTCCATCTTGCCCACGGCGGCCATGTCGTTTTTCGCGCGACTGCCCGGCGCGCAGGCAAACTTCAGTGCTTGCTGGACCCAGAACTCTTTCGGGGCTTGCCACTGATTGGCAACTTTGAGATGACGCATGGTGTAGGCGAGACGCTCGATGGACTGGCCATTGATAAAACGCACCTTGCCCGTAGAGCATTGGGCTTCGAGGTTGTAGACGTCGATCATCGGTTTGCCGGGTTCTTCATACACCAGCGTCACCGCGACCATGGTCGCGCCTTTGGTCTTCTGCGAAGGCACCACCGATGTCGCATCGGCGACGTACATGATGTTTTTCTGGGGCACGCCGTTGCCGTAGATAATCCACCAGTCGCCAATCGGATTGGGCTCTTCGGCCATGGCCGGATTGGAGGCGGCCAATAGCGCAGCCGACAAGAAGATCAACTTCTTCAGCTTGAAGAAAGAGGTCATGGGCAGTTCCGTTCCTTGGGCGCAAGTTGCCAGGCAACAAGGCTGGTTATTGTTCAGGCGGCGATTTTGCGAGCCTGAACAACCAAGGGCAATTAGCACGGATGGGCTAATGGCGCGCAGCCATTGCGGGTCAGGTGCCGCGTGGTTTCGCCCGCGCCGTGGCTTCGGCGACCAAGGGATCGTCCGGCCAATAATGCTTCGGATAACGCCCCTTGAGATCCTTCTTCACCTCGGCATAGGTGCTGCGCCAGAAGTTGGCCAGGTCCTGCGTGACCTGCACCGGCCGCCGCGCTGGAGACAGCAGATGCAGCTTGACCACTTGCCGGCCGCCGGCGATCCGTGGCGTATCGGCCAGACCAAACAGCTCTTGCAAACGCACCGCGAGAATCGGTGGATGTTCGCTGTAATCCAGACGAATCGATGAACCCGACGGCACGCTCAAATGATGCGGCGCCAGTTCGTCGAGCTTCTGCGGCAGCGGCCACGGCAGAAGATTACGCACGATGCTCGACAGATCGAGGTTGGCGAAATGGCTGAGCCGCGAGACCTTGCCCAGATACGGCATCAACCAGTCTTCCAGGGTATTGAGCAGCGCTGTATCGCTGACATCCGGCCATTGGCTGTCGTCCTGCGTGCGCAGATCGAGCTGACGCAACAGCGCCACCCGCGCCTGCCACTGGCGCAGTTCCGGGGTCCACGGCAACAACTCAAGACCCTTGCGCCGCACCAGATTGACCAGCGCCTGACTGCGCGCGTTTTCATCCAGACCGGTCAACGGTTCGCGGCTGAGAATCAGCTCGCCGACCTTGCGCTGGCGCTCCGCACGCAGCACGCCTTCGCGTTCATCCCAATCGAGTTGATCGACGCTGCGCACTTGCTCGGCGAGCACCGAATCGAACAGCGCCGGATCGAAATCCGCCGCCAGATAGATGCGTTCTTCGCGCTGGCCCTGACGGCTGCCGAGGTCGGCGATAACGATCCACTCGTGCTTCATCAGGCTGTCGGCCTCAGCGAACAGCGCGGCGCGACCGTTGGCCAAACGATATTCAGCACCGCCGGCACGCCGTTGCTGGGCCACACGATCCGGGTAGGCCAGCGCCAACAGCGCGCCGAGCCAGCGCGGATGCTCGGGATCGTTGACCGGTTCGCTCGGCTTGCCGCGCAAGTAGCCGCGATACTGCCGGGCTAATTGCCGGGCGCGTTGCACCCCGCCCTGCGCCCCACGACCGGCGCGCTCTTCGCCGGAAAGCAGGACCAACCGGCTGTGCAGATCCGCGCCAGCGCCGCGCAGGATATCGCGCTCGCCGAGCAGCGCCGCCACATCGCAGGCCATCGCCGCCAGCCCCAGCGCCTGACCGCGCAACAGCAAATGCGCGATGCGCGGATGCGCCGGCAGTTCGGCCATGGCCTGGCCGTGGGCCGTCAGCGTGTCGCCGTGCAAGGCGCCGAGGCGTTGCAGCAGATCCTGCGCTTGGGCATACGCGGCGGCGGGCGGTATGTCGAGCCAGACCAGTTCGCCCGGGGTCACGCCCCAGCGCCCCAGCTGCAAAGCGAGGCTGGCCAGATCCGCCGAGAGAATTTCTGCGCTGCCATAGGCTGCCAGTTGTTCGTGCTGATCCTGCGACCACAGGCGATAGCACACGCCCGGCTCCAGTCGCCCGGCGCGGCCGGCACGCTGGGTGGCGCTGGCCTTGGAGATGCGTTCGGTGTCGAGGCGGGTCATGCCGCTGCCCGGATCGAAACGCGGCACCCGCGCCAGCCCGGCATCGATGACCACGCGCACGCCGTTGATGGTCAGGCTGGTCTCGGCGATGTTGGTTGCCAGCACCACTTTGCGCTGACCGGGCGGCGCCGGATCGATCGCCGCGCGTTGCGCATTGAGGTCGAGTTCGCCGTGCAACGGGCACAGCAAAACGTCCTTGCGCTCACCGATGGCGTCGGCCAATTGCTGGTGCACGCGACGAATTTCCGCCTGTCCCGGCAGGAACACCAACAGGCTGCCGGTCTCGTCGTGCAGCGCTTCGAGTACGGTTTGGGTAACGCGCTGGTCGATGTATTCACCCGGTTGGAACGGCCGGCCCCAGCGCATCGTCACCGGGTACATGCGCCCTTCACTGCGCAGGATCGGCGCGTCATCGAGCAAGCCGGCCAGGCGCTCGCCTTCGAGGGTCGCCGACATCAGCAGAATCTTCAGCGGCTGTTCAGCGCGAAACAGCTCGCGACCGTTCAGACTGAGCGCCAGCGCCAGATCGGCGTCGAGACTGCGTTCATGAAATTCGTCGAAGATCAGCAGGCCCACACCGTCCAGCGCCGGGTCGTCCTGCAAGCGCCTGGTGAGGATGCCTTCGGTGACCACCTCGATACGCGTCTTCGGGCCGACCTTGCTGTCGAGGCGGATGCGATAGCCGACGGTTTCACCGACCTGCTCGCCGAGCTCGCTGGCCAAACGCTCCGCCGCCGCCCGCGCAGCCAGACGCCGAGGTTCGAGCATGACAATGGTCTGCCCGGCCAGCCAGGCTTCATTGAGCAAGGCCAAAGGCACGCGGGTGGTTTTACCGGCGCCGGGCGGTGCTTCGAGCACGGCTTCGTGGCGTGACGCGAGGGCTTCACGCAGGGCGGGTAAAACATCGTCGATCGGCAAAGAAATCATGCTGGCTCCCCAGGGCGTGCCCACAGTAAATTGCGAGTCGCGTTAAAGCTGTGAGCGTGCCAGGCAAGGCGCCGGACGCGGGCAAGGGTCGTTTCCTTGCCAAGTCCCGCAACGCAGCATGGCGCGTTCACAGCTTTAGCCCGGAGGGCCGAACCCCGATAGAATTCATCAGCCTTCACGCGGTGTCGATCTGGAGAAAACAACTTCAATCCTCAACGTATTTCAGTAGGGGTGAGACGAGGCCGCAATTTACTGTGGGTACGCCCTGCCCGCCGCGAGTATAACGACGAACTGTCTGACGTTCGTCAGGGTCTTAACTTCACAAGACGAAGCTTCGTTATTTGATGACTCAGGAGACATTTCCATGCGCTTACCCTCTCGCCTGATCGGCGGTGTTCTGGTTGCCACTCTGCTCACGCAACTGTCGGCGTGCGGTTCGATTTTCTACCCGGACCGGCGTGGCCAGATCGACGGCAAGATCGACCCGGCGATTGCCGTGCTCGATGCCGTCGGCCTGCTGTTCTACATCATTCCCGGGCTGATCGCGTTTGCCGTCGACTTCGCCACCGGGGCGATCTATTTCGAACCGGGCCACACCGCGCAGATCGATCCGGCCAAGCTCAAGCAAGCCATCGGCCCGGATGGACAGGTCGACAATCACAAGTTGCAGGCGATTCTCGAGAGCGAGCTGGGCCGAGATTTTCCTCTGGATGATCCGCGCCTGATCCAGCACAAGGGCAGCACTCAGCAACTGGCGATGTTCGGTCTGCAACCGGCCGCTTGAATAAGGACGTTCAATGACCTCCAGCCCCGAACACGCCCGCCTGCTGCGGCTGGCGACCCGCGCCTCGGTGGCGGTCGCCTGCACGCTGATCGTCGCCAAGGCGATTGCCTGGTGGCTCAGCGGATCGGTGAGCATGCTCGCCGGCCTCACCGACTCGGCGCTGGATGGCGTCACCTCGATGCTCAACCTGCTGGCGGTGCATTACGCCTTGCGCCCGGCGGATGATGATCACCGTTATGGCCACGGCAAAGCCGAATCGCTGGCGGGCATGGCGCAGGCGTTGTTCATCGGTGGCAGCGCGGTGCTGATCGCGTTTCAGGCCTACCAACGCTTGCAGACGCCAGAACCGCTTGGCGCACCGTGGCTGAGCATCGGTGTGATCGTGTTTTCCCTGCTACTGACGGCGGCGCTGCTGATGTTGCAGCATCGGGTGATCAAGCAGACCGGCTCCAACGCCGTACGCGCCGACTCGCTGCATTACCGTTCGGACCTGCTGCTCAACGGCAGCATCCTGATCGCGCTGGTGTTGGCCGCGATGGGTTTTGCGCAACTGGATGCGTGGTTCGGGCTGGGGATCGCCGTGTACATTTTCTGGAGTGCGATCCAGATCGCCCGGGAAAGTTTTTCGGTGCTGATGGACGAGGAACTGCCGACCGATGTCAGCCAGCACATGCTCGAACTGGCATGCAGCGTCCCCGGCGTACTGGGTGCGCACGACCTGCGCACGCGGATCTCGGGCAACCACTGGTTTGTGCAATTGCACTTGGAACTGCCGGGCGAACTGACCCTGTCAGTCGCCCATGGCATCAGCGACCAAGCGGCGGCGGCGATTCACAAGGCCTATCCGAAGGCCGAAGTGCTGGTGCACGCTGACCCACAGGAAGTAGTGCTCGCCGCCCGCACTCAGTAATTGACCTGATAACCGCGACTGCTCAGGCAGTTGCCCTGCGCCTGGCGATAGGCCTGAACCACTTCGGGTGCCGGTTGATAGGTCGCGGTGCGCGGGTCGAAACCGCTTTGCTGCACCGCGTACTGCGAGCACTGGTAACCGTCCTGCTGCACCTGCTGCGGTGACTGGCCGTTGGCAGGGTAGGCTTCGACGTCATAGCCCTGAGCTTGCGGTTGCGGCAGTTGCTGCAGCGGCGGCTCGACCACCACGTAATCCTGCGTCGCCTCTTGATAGGCGTAATACGAACCGGCAGCGAGGAACAGCAGCGAGCCGCCGATCCACACTTCACGGGCGTAATCCGGCAAATACTGGATGCGGATCCCGCGCGGTGGTTGCACGACGATGTAGCGCGGGCCTTGCGGGCGATACCAGTAGCCGCCGGAATAGAAGTAATCCTGACCGCGATACGGCACGCGGTAATCACGATCCGGGAAACGATCGATCACATGGCCCGGACGATATTGCGGGCCCGGCCCCCAGCCATTGCCATGACCGTTCGGCCGTCCCGGCCAGCGGTTGTCATCGGGACGCGGCCGCGTCTGCCACTGTTGATTGTGGTAACCGTTCTGCGGGCGCTCGTCGCGGTAGTAACCCTGACGCGGTTCCTGGGTCTGGCGCACGGCGTCGGGTCGCGACTGGATCGGCAGGTTGTTGCCCGGCTGGCGAGGCGGTTCTGGACGATCATCGACACGGTTGCGGTTCTGCCATTGACCGTCATTGTTGTGCGGCTGGCCGTTGTGCTCGAACTGACGGCTGTTGTCGCCACGGATGATCCCGTCGTTCTGCGGCCCGTTGCCCGGCCCACGATTCTGCGGCTCATCGGCCAGCGCTTGCGCACTGACACCCACACACAGCAAACCAACACCGGCCAGACGCCAGATGCGCGAATTCATGCTTTTCCTCACTGCGGGAGCCTGTCGTTGGCAGGGCTTGTTGCTGAGACTCGAAACAGCCCCACCGGGTTCTGCAACAGGTTATCAGTCGCGCGACTTATTTATTGAGGCGCCAA
Source organism: Pseudomonas sp. GXM4 (assembly GCF_008923895.1). Taxonomy (NCBI): domain Bacteria; kingdom Pseudomonadati; phylum Pseudomonadota; class Gammaproteobacteria; order Pseudomonadales; family Pseudomonadaceae; genus Pseudomonas; species Pseudomonas sp. GXM4. The sequence continues at coordinate 3,687 of NZ_WBRZ01000148.1, read as the reverse complement.
CATGAAATCGCAGGCAAGAAAAAAGGGAGACCCGTCGGCCTCCCTTCTGAGAACTTCGTCCTGGCTCGACGCTTTTGACGTCGGCTCACCTCACGCCGTCTTCTGGACAGTGTGCAGCTCGGGGGCCGGCACATCCCCGGTGGGGGTGGCGGCCGCGGCGGGCCTGATTGGGCGGGCCGCGTGGACTGTGTTACCGAGCAGTGATTCTGGTGTTAAGAATAAGCCTGAGGCTGCGACAGAGGATTGCGAAAATTGCTCAATTAAACACTGCTTGCGCAATTTTTAACCCTGGATAGATAATCCGCCGCAATAGTTACGACCAAGGACAGATTGATGAGCAAACTCGACCGGTATGACCTGAGTATTTTGGCGGAATTGCAGCGCGACGCCCGTATCTCCAACCAGGAACTGGCCGAACGCATCGGTCTGTCGCCCTCGCCCTGCTCGCGCCGGGTCAAGCAACTGGAAGACGATGGCTATATCTCGCGCCAGGTGGCGCTGCTCGATCGCAAGATGCTCGGCTTGAGCCTGACCGCGTATGTGCTGATCGGCATGGACCGGCACACGCCGGAACGCTTCGAGAATTTCGAAGCGGCAATCCGCACATTGCCGCAAGTGCTGGAATGCAGTCTGGTGACCGGAGTGGATGCCGACTACCAGTTGAAAGTGGTGGTGCCGGATATGGATCACTACCAGAAATTACTGCTGGGACACCTGACCCGGATTGAAGGGGTCACCAGCGTGCGGTCGAGTTTTGTGCTGAATCAGGTGCTCAACAGCACCGAACTGCCGCTGACTCATTTGCGTAGCTGAGCAAAAGCCCCTCATCGGAACGCCGCCCGCCCAGCCCTCTCCCGGAGGGAGAGGGAGCCGACCGCAGGGTCAGGCGTTATACATCGACCTGAAAGCCCGAGTCGATTACGGATTCGCAACAGCTGGAACAGGTCGACATAGCTCATCAGCATCCCCCGATCGGTCCCCTCTCCCTCCGGGAGAGGGTTAGGGTGAGGGCAACAATTGCGGATCAGCCCCAGATCAATGCCACCCCACCGACCATGGCGTATACTCGCCGCCGCCCTTTCAGCCCTGTCCGCGCCGGAGATCGCCAATGGATCCAGCACTGTTCGAAGAGTGGATGATGACCGGTCTGGTCAGCATCCTGATCATTTTCATGGGTTTCATCGTCTGGGATCTGGCGAAGAAGTCCAAGGCCGGGCGGTTCGGCTCGTTCATTCTGTTTTTCGTGCTGGGCCTGGGCGTGGCCGCGTTTATCATCAAGAGTGTGGTGATCGGCCTGATCGAATCCGGCGCCTTATAAGCGCGCCGGCACTTCCCGCCACTGGCCCTGATCCAGCCCTTCAATCGTCCAGTCGCCAATCCTGACCCGCACCAGACGCAACGTCGGCAATCCGACCGCCGCCGTCATGCGCCGCACCTGACGGTTGCGCCCTTCGCGAATCACCAGTTCCAGCCATGAAGTCGGTATGGTCGCGCGAAAGCGTACCGGCGGATTGCGCGGCCACAATTGCGGCTCAGCCAGTTGCCGCGCTTCGGCGGGCAGGGTCATGCCGTCATTCAGCTCGACACCATCGCGCAGGCGCTGCAACTGCTCGGCCGTCGGCTCGCCCTCCACCTGCACCCAATAAGTCTTCGCCAGTTTGTGTTTCGGATCGGCGATGCGCGCCTGCAACTGGCCGTCGTTGGTCAGCAGCAACAAACCCTCGCTGTCGCGATCCAGACGTCCGGCCGGGTAAATCCCCGGCACATCGATGTAATCCTTGAGTGTCGCCCGCCCTTCACCGTCGCTGAATTGCGTCAGCACATCGAAGGGTTTGTTGAACAGGATCAGTTTCGGCTCGGCCGGTGGTGCCTTGGCAACACGGCGCGGGGCAGAAGACTGAGGCTTCACGCCGGGACGGCGGGAAGGTGGACGCGGGGGACGGGACATAAGAGACAGAACATTTAGCGATCAGGGCTGACAATGCTAGTGCCCCGACCGCCAAATGACCACGACTAACCGTTAACGGAACGGCGGCTCGTCGAAGCTGCGCAGTTTGCGCGAGTGCAGCGAGTTGAGTTCGGTACGCAGCAGATCCACCGCTTCGATGCCGATTTTCAAATGCTGGCTGACCGCGCGCTCATAGAAGGCGTTGGCCGAGCCCGGCAGTTTGATTTCGCTGTGCAGCGGCTTGTCCGAAACGCAGAGCAACGTGCCGTAAGGCACACGCAGGCGATAACCTTGCGCTGCAATCGTGCCGCTTTCCATGTCCACCGCCACTGCGCGGGACAGGTTGATGAGTGGCCGTTCCTGAGCCCAGCGCAGTTCCCAGTTACGGTCGTCATAGGTCAGAACCGTGCCGGTGCGCAGGCGCTTCTTCAGATCGTCGCCTTTCTCGCCGGTGACATTCGCCGCTGCCTGTTGAAGCGCAAGCTGCACTTCGGCCAGTGCCGGGATTGGAATATTCGGCGGCACCACGCGATCAAGAATGCCGTCGCGACGCATGTAAGCGTGGGCCAGCACGTAATCGCCGATGGTCTGCGACTGACGCAGGCCGCCGCAGTGGCCGATCATCAGCCAGCAATGCGGGCGCAGCACGGCCAAGTGATCGGTGATGTTCTTGGCGTTGGACGGGCCGACACCGATATTCACCAGCGTCACGCCGTGGCCATCGCTGGCGATCAGGTGATAGGCCGGCATCTGGTAACGGTGCCAGACCACACCGGCGGCAATCGCCGAGGCTTCGCCGTGGTCCATGCTCTTCTCGATGATCACGTTGCCGGGCAGGACCATGCGCACGAAACGCGGGTCGCGGCGCAACTGCTCCAGACCGTGAACGATGAACTGGTCGACGTAGCGGTGATAGTTGGTCAGCAGAATCCACGGCTGCACATGGCGCCAGTCACTGCCGGTGTAATGCACCAGCCGGCGCAGCGAGAAATCCACGCGCGCGGCGTCGAACAGCGCCAGTGGCAGCGGATCAGTGTTTTCCCAGTCGTAGAGGCCGTCGGCAATGCCATCGGTAGCGGCGGACAGATCGGTACTCGGGAACACCCGCGCCAGCACCGCTGCAGTGACGCCGGAACCGGCCAGTTCATCGCCCTGCTCGACCACATACGGATACGGAATGTTCTGCTGGCTGACGCCGACTTCGACGGTCACGGTGAAGTCGTGCATCAACGGCGTCAGTTGTTCGAGCAGGTATTTGCGAAACGCCGCCGGGTGGGTGACGGTGACGCTGTAAGTGCCCGGCAGCTGCACCTTGGCGTAAGCGCGGGTGGTCTGCGGCACTTCGCCCTGGCAGTGGTAGGTCAGACGCAGTTCGGGATAACGAAACAGGGCACGCTGTTCGGCGTCGGGCTCGACGCGGTCCTTGAGGTAACGCTTGAGGGCAGAATTCAGCGCAGTGGTGGCCCGCTCATGCAGCTCGGCCAGACGATCCACGGCTTGTTCGGCGGTTTGAACGACAATAAACGCTTCGGTCACGATCAGCTTCCTGTGTTCTGACTTGCAGAGCTTCATCTTGCCTGCATCGTGGACGCACGGGAACAGTGGCGTTGTGGGTGTACCGAAATCTTTCAGGTAACCCGAATCCCTGTGGGAGCTGGCTTGCCAGCGATGAGGCCGTCACATTCAACATCGATGTTGACTGACAGACCGCCATCGCTGGCAAGCCAGCTCCCACAGGG
>NZ_WBRZ01000147.1:0-13964 GCF_008923895.1 Pseudomonas sp. GXM4 | reverse complement strand
GCAAGCCAGCTCCCACAGGGCCTTGTGGTGATCTTTAGAACGACGACTGGATCTTGATCCCGCCAATCAGGGCGTCGTCGACGTCGTTCACGCCACCGGGGTGGCGGATGTATTGCAGGTTCGGGCGTACGGTCAGCCAGTTGGTCACGTGCACGCCGTAATACAGCTCGGCGCTGTATTCGGTGTCCTGCGGTGGCAGGAACGCCGGATTGTCGTGGTCGTAGACGGCGTTGGCGCGGTTGCTCGCCTCGGCGTTCTTGCGATAGGCCGGGTTGACGTGCACACGAGCGAGGGCGAAACCGATGTCATCTTTGGCGCGGGCGTCGAACGGGCCTTTGTAGGTCAGGCCGGCCTGCACGTAGTTGTCGATGGCGTTGGTTTTCTTGTCGTGCATCGTCGCGTTGGCGAACAGGCTCAAACCACGCGAGTGGTCGCTGGCGATACTGGTCACCTGTTGCTGCACGCCCAGCCATACGCCGTGCTTGCTCGACGCACTGCGATAGGCTTCGCCGCTCAGCGCTGCCGGTTGGTCATTGCGGTCTTTATAGACGTCAGAGGCCTTGGCATTGCTGTAGTAATAACCGGCGCGGTATTCGCCCGGCAGACCGTTGAGCTTCGGCGTCCACACCAGTTCGACCGGCAGGATCGCCCCCTGGGTGCCGCTGCCGCTGAGTTTGAAACCGTTGCCGCGATCGAGGTTCGACGGGTTCTGCTCGTAGGCGCCGACCTGCGCATACAGCTCCGGCGTCAGGTGATATTTGACCCGCAGCGCCCACTGGCTGACCGGCCAGTTGTACCAGATGCCGCCGACCCAGTTGCCGACCTGCGAGCCGCAGAACGCGAGGTTCTGGAAGTCGCAGGGGAAGCTGTTGAAATCCTCGCCTTCGCCGAAACGGCCGACCTTGATGTCGAGCTTCTGATCGAAGAATTTCTGCTGGTACCACATCTGCGTCAGGCGCGTGGTCTGGCCACGGCCCCAGACTTCCTGGGCGGAAGTGAAGCCGCCAACGCGCGGGTCGTTGATGCGGTCGTTGCTGATGTTGTTGCCGCTGCGTTTGGTGATGGTCAGCTGAAATTCGGCGTCGTTCCAACCGAGGATCTTCTGCAGATCCAGATGGGTGCCGAGGCCGAACTGGTCGCTGTAGCGGGCAGTGCGGTCGTGATCGTAACCGCCGTGCAGATTGCTGCCCATTTCGCCGGTGTAATCGAGTTTGAAGTCGTAGCCTTTTTCCGCAAGTTCTGTGCGCGTGCCGTTCCAGTCACCGAGCATGTACGGTGATTCACTGTCGAAGGCCGGCGCCGCGTGGGCACAGGTCGCCAAGCCAAGGGCGGTGCAGCCGCCAAGGGTGCGCAGGGCAGAGATAGCGCTGTCTCGGGAGAAGGAAAAGTCAGGCATGAAGAAGTCTTTTTTTGATGTTTTTCGAGTGCAGGCCGAGCGCTTCAGATTGTCGCAGGCAGTGAAGCGTTTCAGCGGAAGGGCGGCAGGATAATGATCTGTAACAAATTGAGAAAGCGCTTTTGCAGAAATGCAGCGTTTCGGATTCGGTAACAGTGCGGCAAACGGGCGCATTGTGAGTCGCGCCACAGCCTGCGATCTTCCCGGGTTGGCCTACATTTGCAGGAAGGCCTTCCACCCGCTCAGCCCCTCGGCTAAGGTGCGCGGCTTCTGCATATCACTTCGCCCAAAGGCCCGGCATGAACGAACAATCCCCCGATCCGCTGCACGGCGTGACCCTCGAACAGATCCTCAATGCATTGGTGACTCACTACGAGTGGTCGGGGCTGGCCGAGCGTATCGACATCCGTTGCTTCAAGAGCGATCCGAGCATCAAGTCGAGCCTGACCTTCCTGCGTAAAACCCCGTGGGCGCGGGAGAAGGTCGAACGCCTGTACGTGAAACTGATGCGCACCAAGCGACCGCTCTGAGATGAACAGCGCGAGGCGCCAACGCCTGATCACCGGCCTGGCCGTGCTGGGCTGGGCAGGGCTGGCAATTCAGCTGTACCTGATTCTCTTCGCACGATTGAGCATCGGCGCCAGCCTGCTGGGCGGGCTGGTGAGTTTCTTCAGCTACTTCACCATATTGACCAACACCCTGGTGGCGACGGTGCTGACCTGCGCGGTCACCAAGCGCGAATCCGCCGCGCGGCGCTGGTTTCTGCAACCGTGGGTCAGCAGCGGGATCGCGGTGAGCATCGCCGTGGTCGGTCTGGCCTACAGCATCCTGCTGCGGCACTTGTGGCACCCCGAAGGCTGGCAGTTTGTTGCCGATGAGTTGCTCCACGACGTCATGCCATTGCTGTTTCTCGGCTATTGGTGGTGCTGCGTCCCCAAAGGCACGTTGCGCCTGAGGCACCTGCCGCTGTGGCTGATCTATCCGCTGGTGTATTTCATCTACGCCTTGCTGCGCGGGCATCTGCTCGGCGCCTATGCGTATCCGTTCATTGATGTGGCGGTGCTAGGTTATCCACAGGTGCTGGCGAATGCCGGGGGGATCTTGGTGGGTTTTGTGTTGGTGGGCCTGCTGATTATCGGCCTGGATCGTAGAAAGACCGCACGAAGTTGATATTCAATGTGGGAGCGAGCTTGCTCGCGAATGCGGTGTATCAGTTTGCATGGATGTTGACTGACCCCACCGCTTTCGCGAGCAAGCTCGCTCCCACAGGGAAATTGTGGTCAGAGGAAAATCACTCCTCGTCAGAGCCCTCGGCGCGCCAGTAGCCAACAGCCTTGATGAACTGTTCATCGAGCCCATGCTCATCGATCAGCACCCGGCGGATCTGCCGTGAGACCTTGGTCTCGGTCGCCACCCATGCGTACAGATTGCCCTTGGGCACCTGTAATTGCTTGACGGTAGCCAGCAGGTTGTCCTTGCCGCCTTCGCGCAGCACCCAGATCACATTGAACTGCGCCGCGCTTTCCAGCACTTGCTGCTCGGCACCGTTTTCCACTTCGATCACCACGAGTGCCCGGCGATTTGCCGCCAGACCTTCGAGGCGCCGGGCGATGGCGGGGAGGGCGGTTTCGTCGCCGATCAGCAGATAGCTGTCGAAGATGTCCGGCACGATCATCGACCCGCGCGGCCCGCCGATATGCAGGAACTGCCCCGGTTGCGCCTGTTCCGCCCATGTCGAGGCAGGGCCGTCGCCGTGCAGGACGAAATCGATGTCCAGCTCCATTTTTTCCAGGTCGTAACGACGCGGCGTGTAGTCGCGCATCTCGGGCATCGGCCCGTTGTCCTTGCCGGCGCCCAGTTGCATCGTCTCCAGCGCCGCCGCTTGTTCGGCGTTCTGCGGGAACAGCAGTTTGACGTGATCGTCCGTGCCCAGGCTGATGAACCCGGCCAGTTCCGGCCCGCCGAGGGTGATGCGGCGCATGCGTGGGGTCAGGTCGGTGACGCGCAGCACTTCAAGTTTGCGCCGTTTGATTTCGTGCATCACGCGGTGAATGGTTTGAGTATCGACTGCAGTCATTCGGCTTTCTCCGTGGCAGGTTGAACGGCAGGGCCGTCGACGATGGCTTTGGCGGTGTCGTTGAGCAGGTCACGCACGCGCAGGATTTCTTCGGCGCTCCAGCGCCCATGGTGCAGCTGCAAGGCATGGCGCAGGTTGTGCACCGCTTCGTGGATTTCCGCCGGACGATCATGGCCGCGCAGCGAACGCTTGCTGACGTCGATGCGCATGCGGACGCCGTCGAGCGCCACCGCTTGTTCACTTAAAGACAAACGACCGGCGTCGGTGACGCTGTAACGCTTTTTGCCGGCCTCGGCATCACCGGCGATCAGGTCGCTCTCTTCCAGAAAGGTCAGGGTCGGGTAGATCACCCCGGGGCTGGGGCTGTAGGCGCCGTCGAACATGCCTTCTATCTGGCGGATCAGGTCGTAACCGTGGCAGGGCTGCTCGGCGATCAGCGCCAGCAACAGCAATTTCAAGTCGCCGGGGGCAAAGACTCGCGGGCCGCGGCCACCGCGTTCGCGACCGGGGCGCTTCTCGAAGCCGTCGCGGCCATCGCCATGCTCGCGGTGGGGGGAATGATGGTCTCTCATTTCGCTTCTCTCTCGTCGTATTTAGATACAACTTAAGATATATCTTAAGCGCTGCGCAAGACGTTTTTAGCCTCTGGCGACGCTCGACGGACGAGCGGTCAGCGTGAAAAAAGCCACAAAACTCTTTCCGATCAAAAATAAAAAGGCGTGACCTTAAAGTTAAAGTTATCGCTCTAGTTGAGCTTGAGTATATATTCTAATTTCTCGCAAGTTGCCGCGTTAAAGCGGCTAAGTTGCTGTATGGTTTTTTCCCTGTAACTGTGTGTAGGGCGCAACTTACAGCGAATGTTGCAAGTATCTGTTTTTCGTTCTTTTTTCTGGCGGGGTGTGGGGTTGTTTAACTACGAGTTTGTCGGAAGTTGCCTGCTTACATTCCAGAGGCAACAGTCGATGATGCCCGGCATTGAAAGTTCAAGTTGCTTCAGCGGTCGACGAGCAAAAGGTTTATGAACTTTCAATGACACCCCCTTATATAAAGCAAACAGGTACTGAACGATGTTCAAGAAATTCGCAATCGCTGCTCCACTGGCTCTTCTGGCAATGTCCTCCACTGCCTTCGCTGCGGGCGAGGCGTCGCACACCATCAGTCTTGTCGCCACAGTGCCAACCACCAGCTTCTTTGTGGTGCCGGTCGACCCTGATCTGGTCAACAAGGACCAGGACATGAGCTACAACCCTGCCACCGGCAAGATGACCGAGGTCAAAGGTTACTTCGACGTACGTAACACTGACGGCTCCGTTCACGCCAGCCTCAATGGCATCCCTATGCTGCAATCGGGTGTCGATCAGATTGCCCTGGACGTTGAATTCAACGGCAAGGTTCTTACCCAAGTGCCACAAATGGTTGTGGGTGAAGATGAATCCGACAGTAGCTACCGCGCATTGCTGAAAATCGCTCCGCGTGCCAGCTCCACATACGCGCCGGGTGATTACACCGGAACGATTGCAATGGTTTTCGATGCGGTACCTCCGGTCGGTTCGCGCTGATCGCGTGATCGCCTGCTAGACGCCCACCTTCACCGTGGGTTTGACCGGCGGGGCAAACATCCGTGTTTGCCCCGACGGACTTTCATTGTCTGAAAATCAGAGTACGAGTTCATGTTCCCGATGACACCCATCGCGGCTGCGCTTGCGCTGTTGTTCTGTGCCAGCGCAGTCATGGCTTCCGACGCCACCGGTACCACGCCACGCAGTTTGCTGGCGCAGGCCAAAGGCTTGCCGGCGGATTTCGAGGAGCATTTCTTTGATGTACCGCTGGCGGTGCGGGTCGAAGTCGATCAGCAGCCGCTGGGCGAAGCCATGGTGGTGCTGTCGCGAGATGACCGCATCACGCTTCTCGAATTCACCGATACCAGCGAAAACCGCTTTGGCCCGGCCGAGCGGGAAAAGTGGGCGAGCTACCTCAAACCCGGTGTGCCTCTGGGCGCGTGCCGCGGTTCGTGTCCCGATCAGTTTCTGGCGGTGCACTACAACCTGCAAAGTTCGCTGGTTTCGATCCTCACTGAAAATGCCGAGCGCGATGTTCAGGCCAAGCGTTATTACGAGCAACCCGACGGCGGCAGTCGTGGCCTGATGGTGCGCAATCAACTCAATCTCAATGGCGGCCAGGATCAGGATCTGGGTGGGCGCTTCGGCCTGGAAGCCAGTTCCAGTCTGGGCAACTGGAGCCAGACCCTCAACCTGCAAATGGCCCGGCTCGGCGGTCCTGACACCAAGCTGTATCACGCCGTGCATGAGCTGCACACCCAGCGCGAACTGCAAGGCAGTTTCTTTCGCCTGGGCTATTTCACCCCCAATTCCGAAGGGCTGATGCGTCAGCCGCGCACGTTCGGCACCAGCCCCGACACCGCTGTAGGCCTCATGTATGGCAGCTCCGACAGTCTGGCGATCAACACGCCGATGCCGAGCGTGTATCCGATCTACGTGACCGCCAATCGTCAGGGGGCTGTGGAAATCTGGCGCAATGGTTTGCTGATCAACACGCAATCGGTGCCCGCCGGTCTGCAGTCGCTCGATACGCGGCCGCTGCCGGGTGGCATTTACGAGGTGGAGGTTCGCCTGATCGAGGACGGCCAGATCACCTCCACCACGCAGGAACTGGTCTACAAGCCGAGCAACTGGCGCAACCTCGATGAGCGCTGGCGCTACAACGTATTTGCCGGCGAAGAAAGCAAACTGTTGAGTAACTGGGACAAGCAAAGCAGTGGCAGCCCGACCGCCGGTGCATCGCTCAACTATCTGTTGCATCCGCGGGTAATTCTCGGCGCTTCGGCGCGGCAGATTCGCGAAAAGCTGCAGTACGGCACATCCATCGACTGGACGCTGGCCAACCACCTCAGCCTGTATGCCAATGTCTACAAGACCGAGGATTACGGCACCGGTCTGGATCTGCAAAGCCTTTACAACTACGGCGCGGGCAGTCTGGTGATCAGCCACAACCGCAGCTGGCTCGACACCACCAACACCTACGAAACGCTGCCCGACGGCACACGCGTTCGTCCGCGTAACGTGTTCGTCGGCCAGACCAGCAATTCATCGCTGGCGCTCAATCATCGGGTGAGCAGCAAGAGTTCGGTCAATGCCCGGGTTTCGCACAGCGAAGGCAATGTCGAAGGCATGGGCCTGGATCTGGGTTGGACCCAGCGCACGGTGCTGCTGGGCAGTGATGCCAGTTGGCGCCTGTCGGTCTTTGATCGTCCGGGCAGTTTCAGCAGCGGCGATGCGCGCAACCGCGGGATCGATCTGAGCATCAATCTGGCGCTCGGCGCGCCCGGTCAACAGCTCACCGGCAGCATCGGCTCACGCACCGCCCGTGATGGCAAACGTGACAACAACGCCTCGCTCGGCTGGCGCAAGGATTTCAAGGATCACGTGCTGCAAAGCGTCTCGGTCACGGCGCTCACCGATACCTACGGCCTGGGCATGTCGAGCCTGGCCAATTTCCGCACCGATGCGGTCAACGGCGATGGCTTTATTCAACGCTCGTCCTACAACGGCAATTTCACCGGCGGCCTCAACCTCGACAGCACGCTGGTCGTCGGTGGCGAGCAGATGCTCATGACCAATCACAGCGAAGTGCGCGGCGCCGGGATGATCGTCGATGTCGAATCGGACATCGACGACATCGTCCTGCGCGCGGACGACTATAGCGGGAGCAGCGCTGCCTTGAAGCCGGGGCGCAATTTCATTCCGATCACGGCCTATCAGAACAGCTCCGTGAGCTTCGACTTCGAGGGCAATAACGTGCCCGCAGCGACCATCGAGCCGGCGCGCACTCGCTATCACCTGAACAAGGGCGGGGTGGAGTACCGCAAGATCCGTGTGATGAAAACCCTGACAGTGCTCGGTCGCCTGATCGATGAAGCAGGGCAGCCGCTCAAGGGCCATCATGTGATCAACCATGCCAGCCGTGGTGTCACCGAGGTTGACGGGTTCTTTTCAATGGAGATGAACGCCGGTTCGCCGACCCTCGAGATCCGTCGCGATAATCGCTTGCTGTGTCAGTTCCGCCTCGATGCCAACCAGTACCGCAGTGAAAACAACGTCCTGATGATAGGCGATCTGCGCTGCACGCCAGACACCGTGGCCGACGTCGGTGTCACCGCGCAGAAGGCGGGCTGAACCGATGACCGAGTCCACATTCGGGCGACACGCGCAGCGGCAATATCAGCGTTATCCGGGAAGCCGACGCATGAACGTGCGCGCCGGTGCCTTGTTCCTTTTTTCATGGAGTTGAAGTGATGAACCGTGGTTTTTTGCTGGGCGTGCTCAGCGTGTTTTGCCTGACGGCGCAGGCCGGGCCACAGATCAATGTCGGTACGGTGTACGACTATATGGATGGCGACAAGAGCACCTATCTGAAACGGGTGTTCAACAGCGGCGATGCCACCGCGTTCGTCAAGGTAAACGTTCTGGAGATTGTCTACGACGCCGACGGCACGCCGAAGGAAATCCCGGTTGAGAACGCTGCCGACGGCGCTTCGCGCAACGGCCTGATGGCCAGCCCGGCGCGGCTGATCGTCCCGGCCGAGGGCATGCAGGGCACCCGCTTGCTGTACATGGGCGAACGCGATCGCGAGCGTTACTTCCGCGTGCGATTCGTGCCGGTGGTGCCGGAAAAGGAAGACGAGTTCGCTGTCAGCCAGGAAGAACGGGAAGACTACAAAAAGGCACTGACGGCCGGGGTCAACGTGATGACCGGTTTCGGCACGGTGTTCTTCGTACGGCCCAGGGAAACGCGGTTCGCCACGACGATCAATGAAACCGAAAGCCGCTACGAACTGCGCAATGACGGCAACACCGTGGTGATTGTCGACGAGTTCAGAAACTGCTCGTTGAGCGACGAAACCGACTGCGGCGTGACCACCAAACACCATGTGCTGGCGGGCAAGACGTTCGCTTTCGACAAGGAGAAGGGCCGTGGGTACCGCTTCTTCCTGATCGAAGGCAGCGAGAAGAAGAACCTGACGGTCAGCAGCCGCTAGGTCTGCTTTTCATTGACGCAACGGGTAACCAACATGATCAAGCAATGCTCCGTCGTCGCGCTGATAGCCGCGGCGGCTCTGGCCAGCGATGCGGCCTGGGCGGCTCGGGAAGCACACACGTTCGAAGTGACAGTGGAAGTGCCGAACCGATCGTTCTACATCATTCCCGCGGTGCCGGACTGGATTCACCGACCGCAGCGGCTCGACTGGAATCACTCGACCTCAAGCCTGAGCAGTGTGCGCAAGTACTTTGATGTGCGTCACGACACCAGTGCGATTGAAGCGCGGCTTGAGTCCGCGCCTTACCTTTCGAACGGTCGGCCGGCAGACGATATCAGTCTGCGCGTGACTTTTAACAAGGTGGAGCTGAGCGCCGAGATGGCGCCGCGCGAGGTGGTGTCGCAGGCCGAGGCTGCTGCGGGGACACGGGTGCTGTTGCAGATCGACCCGATCAGCCCGGAGGGCGGCTACCGCCCCGGGGATTACGCCGGCAACGTGCTGTTGCTGTTCAGTGCCCGAGCGCCTGGCGAGTGAGATGGCTCGCGCAATGCTGGTATCGAAGTATTTTCTGGAGACCACCCATGATTTTTTCTAGCGCCCCGGGCATCCGCCCATGGATCGGATTGCTGTTGACGTTGTTCAGCGCTGCGGCAGTGGCCGAAGTGCACAACATTGATGCCACCTTCGAGCCGGACTTTGCCAATCCGCAAAAAAATCAGTTCAAGAATCAGACACCATCCGAGGGTTTCTGCCGTCAAGCAGCGGAAACGTGCGCGAATTTGGGCCTGTTCAGCCTGGTCGCGCGCATCCCGTTCGCCGCCAATGCACCGATTCAGGCCAACCACGCCGATCCGCGCCAGGGTGGCATGGCCAAAGTGCCGTCCGACTGGAGGACTGTTTCGGTGGCCAACGCTGCCGGTGACAGCCACATTGTCGAGGTGAGAATTGCCGGTATTGGTCACGAGGCGGCCTTCCCGTTGTCGTTCGCCGAGTTGACCGGAGGCGGCAGGTGGGATGACTTATGGGAAGGCGGCGGCTGGGTCTACGCTCCGCCACCGTGTCTGGGTGTCGGTGTCTTTACAGCGGGACAGCATGGTTACAACAGTTTCTGGAGAGTTCCGGAAGGGGCGGGAGTCTGCGCCAAGAAAGCTCTGTTCGATATCCCGCTTGGCATGAACTATCAGTTTTTCGTCTACGCCTACGAACTGCGCACGCCGGATCCGCTGAAAATGGATGCTGGCGACTACACCGGTGCCATTACCTACACCGTCGGTCCGAACATGGATTTCGACATGGGCGATGTGATGATCCCGAGCGACTCGATTCTGACCCTCAATTTCAATTTGAGGGTTACGCACACCATGAAGGTCGATATTCCTCCCGGCGGCAACCGGGTGGCGCTGCAACCGGTGGGCGGTTGGCAGTCGTGGCTGAACGAGGGCCGCAAGCCGACCCGGCTGATGCGTGACCAGACGTTCAATATCTCGGCCTCGAGCCGCTTCAAGATGAACATCGAGTGCCAGTACGTCTTCGGCAACGACTGCTTGATACGGGAATCGGGCACCGGCCATGTGGTACCACTGGAAGTCAGCGTCAGCCTGCCCAACGGACTGACCGATGGCGCCGGACAAGCGGTCAATCGCCGGCGATTGCTGATCGATGGCACGGGCACCGAGTTGTTTCAGCCGAGCTTTTATCTGGACCGCAAGGTGGGCACGCTGCATTTCGAAGTGGCCCGCGATGCGGTGGAAAGAATGATCAGGGAAGGGGAAGCGCGCACCTATTCGGGCAATGTCACGGTGATCTGGGATTCAGAGGTAGGTTAAGCGCGATTCCGGTCAAGCAGCCCATGCGAGTCTGGCTGCGTTCAGACGCTTGATCGGGTCCCAGCGTCTTGCGCGGCTGCACGGGGCCAGCCTGGCAGAACTCCTCGCGGTCTTTGCGACGGAAGCAAGAGCAGTAATGCGCTGTCATCCGGACAGGATTGCCAACTGCGCCGGCCCGGTGGTAACCACGGGGGGATTTTCCGCCGGACGACATTGCGAGTCACTGCCCGGTTGCAGATACGGCGTGAGAATCGGCGCCATGCCCTTGAGCACCTGCGTGGGCAGGGCCGAGGTGAACTTGAAGTTCTCCGCCGAGCGCCCCGGGACGAACGCGGTGAGGGTGCCGAAATGATGGTCGCCGATGTAGAACACGAAGGTCGCCGTGCGGTTGATCGACTTCGAACTGATGATCCGCCCGCCGGAGCCGATCGCCGCAATGCGGTTGTCGCCGGTGCCGGTCTTGCCGCCCATGGCCAGCGGCGTGCCGTCGGGCAATTTGAAACTGCCCGACAACCGTTTGGCGGTACCGGCATCGACCACTTGCGACAACGCCTCGCGCATGGCTCTGGCCACTTCCACCGGCATCACCCGTTTGCCCACGTGCGGGTCGTTGACCAGTCTGGTTTCGTAAGGCGTATCGGCGGCGAAATGCAGGCTGTCGATGCGCAGCGTCGGCATGCGTACGCCGTCGTTGAGGATGGTGCCGATCAGCTCGGCGAGCGCGGCGGGACGGTCGCCGGAACTGCCGATGGCGGTGGCCAGTGACGGCACCAGGTGATCGAACGGGTAGCCGACTTTTTGCCAGCGCTGATGAATGTCGAGGAACGCTTCGATCTCGAGCATGGTGCGAATGCGGCTGTCGCGCGCGCCTTTGTGCCGGCTCTTGAACAGCCAGCTGTAGACTTCCTGGCGTTCGAAATGGCTGGCTTTGACGATCTCGCTGAAGGTCGCTTCCGGGTGATGCAGCAGATAACCCATCATCCACAGATCCAGCGGATGCACCTTGGCGATGAAGCCCTGATCAGGCAAATCGTAACTGCCGGGGCCATAGGAATCGTAGAGGCGGATCAGGCGGTCATCGGTGAGTTTCTCCTTGAGCCTGGCGCCTTTGAGGTGGGCGCGAACAAAGCTGTTGAAGTCTTCCTGGCTGGCATCCGGCAACAGATAACGGTGCACCGCCGCCATGCGAATCGGCGTCGGGCGGATGCTGTCGAGGAAGGTTTCCAGGCGCGCCTGGGTGTCCTTGTTCCGGTACTTCTTCCAGAACTTGAGCAGGAATGAGGTGCCTTCGCGGTCGGCGAAACTGGCCAGGTATTCCTGGCGGCGGGGGTCGCGGTCATCCTTGAGCAATTCGCCGTTGGGGCCTGAGTAGGTGGTGTAACGGACGATGTCACGCATCAGCCGAATGAACGGCAGGTTGATCGACTCGCGCAGCGAATCGCGCAGGGTCGGCAGGCGACCGTTGTCCTCTTTGCGGAAGTTGTTGAATCTGTGCAGGCCGCCGCCGGTGAAAAACGCCTCGCCGGGGCTGGCCGAATATTTGCGATCCAGCGCGGCGCCGAGCAGCTTCGACAGGTCGTGATCCTTGTTCTGGATCAGGTAGTCGATGACCCAGCGGCTGAGGCGATCCTGATCCGGCACTTCGACTTTCTTCAGTTCTGGCCCGCTCATCGCGCCGTATTTGTCGTGCAGCTCGGCGACGATTTGCAGGTACGTGGTCAGCACACGCATTTTCGCCGTCGAGCCGAGTTCGAGCTTGCTGCCTTCGTTGATGTCGAACGGCTGGTCGGTGCTGTCGGTCTGCACGCGTACGCGCGAGCCGTCCGGGGTCAGTTCGAAGAGGGTGAAGCTGTAGCGCACTTGCGTGGTGCTGGTCGGCGTCAGCAGGCGTTCGCCGAGCAGGCCGATTTCGGCAGCGTAGACCGGATCGGCGAGTTTTTTCAGATAAGCCGTGGCCTGCGTTTGCAGGTCGCCCTGCAGGGTGCTGGTGGCTGACAGGTCGAGACGATCGAGGTCGTAAAGCGGCCGGTTGAGCATGCTCGCCAGGCGGCTGCGGGCAACGCTGATGCCCTTGTTGGTTTCAATCGGCTGCATCGTTGGCTGGGTCTGCCAGTCGCGGTATGACACGGTGCTTGCCAGCGCGGCGTCGGCCAGAGCGCTGTCGATCACGCCGTTCTGCTTGAGCAGGCGCAGGTGGCTGTCGGTGAGGCTGGCCAATTCGTCGCGGCCCTTGGTCAGGTAATGCGAAGGACGGCGCTGGGCAATCATCAGCGAAAGCATTTCACGCAGGGCCAAGCCTTTGGCGGCCATGGTCTGCGGATCGGTCTTCGGGCTGTTCAGTTGCTCGTTGGCCTTGTTGAAATCACTGCCGTACCAGACCCGCAAACCTTCGGCCATGCCGTGCACTTCACCGTGGCCGGGTACCGCCGAGAGCGGCACGCTGTTGAGGTAGTCGCGCACGATGTTCTGCCGCGAACCGAGGGTCTGCGGGCCATCCTGATAGGCGCGCACGCTGGCGGAAATCATCTGGCGGATCTTCTCCGCGCCCGACACGGTCAGGCCATCGGGCGAGTGGCGATACTTTTCCAGTTGCGTTGCCAGAGTGCTGCCGCCGGCCGATTGCCCGGGCAGGCGCAGCAACTTCGCCACTTGCGACCACGCGGCCATGCCGAAGCGCGGCCAGTCCACGGCCGGGTTGGCCAGCGGTTGTTTCGGGTCGAGAAGAAAGCGGTTTTCGATGAACAGCAGGCTGCTGACCACCACCGGCGGAATCGCCGCGAAGTCGGCATACAGTTGCTGCGGATAGTTGTATCGATACAGCGGCGCGCCTCGGCAATCGGTGATCGACAGCCCGGCCTGAATCTTTTCCGAATACGGCACGAACAGGCCTTTGTCGGTGTAACCGAGCAGGGCAGGGGAGAAGCGCGTCTGCTCGGTGATCACGTAATTGCGCTTGAGCAGACGCGGCAGGAATTCGTCCAGAGAGCTGTAACCCAGGCGCAGATCGAACGGCCCGTTGCCCGGATAACGAATCGCTTCGCTGGGGCCGGGTTCAAGTTTGTAGGTCAGCGAAGCGGCGTACTGGCTCAGCTCCCGTGCTTGAAAGCGCGAGGTGCGCATTTCCTTGGACGCGGCGAGTCCCACCACCACCGCAATGATCAAAAACAGCAACCAGAAAGCCTTCCACCCGTGCCGGTTGCGACGGGGTTTTTCAGGGACAGGCGCTTCATTCACACTTTCAGTCTGAACCACGGTTTTACTCGAATCGGTTTGCCACAAAGCGCCCATAGTCGACTGATCCATTCACGCAGATTGATCGGACTTGTCTGAAGCTTAGACGGTGGTTGAAGCCGGTGAAAAAAATGTGAAGAGCGGAGCCGGCGGTTTATCTGAATAAAACTGGAACGAACACAGTGGCGAGGGGATTCATCCCCGCTGGACTGCGAAGCAGCCCCAAAACCTGCCTCCGCAGTTTCTACAGGCCCACCGTGTGTGAGGAAGTTGCGACTGCTGCGCAGCCGAGCGGGGATAAATCCCCTCACCACAAAGATACTGTTCACATCCCCATGATGTGTCTGTGCGAGCAATGGACTCCTTGTGGCTAGCAGA
>NZ_WBRZ01000146.1:0-14003 GCF_008923895.1 Pseudomonas sp. GXM4 | reverse complement strand
TTCTTGCGCACTTGGCTGCAGGGCTTGCGCCGCTTGGGCTACAGCGGATTTAGGCCCTGAAATATTACGGGCTACTGCGCAACTTCTTGCGCAGTTGGGGATTTGCCGGGACCGCGATGTTGCCTTCGCGAGCAGGCTCGCTCCCCCAGGGACAGTGCTGCCAGCGAAAGCGTCTTATAAATGAAACACCGCCCTCGGCTATACTCCCCGCATTTCGATCAGGCACGAGGATTCACTGTGAAGAACTGGACGTTGCGCCAACGCATTTTGGCGAGCTTTGCGGTGATTATCGCCATCATGCTGTTGATGGTGGTGCTGTCCTACTCGCGGTTGTTGAAGATCGAGGCCAGTGAAAACAGCGTGCGCGACGATGCCATCCCCGGCGTCTATTACAGCTCGATGATTCGTGGTGCATGGGTCGACAGTTATTTGCAGACGCAAGAGCTGCTCGGCCTCAAGGAAGGCCAGGGCGTTTCCAGCGAAGACGCAGCGGACTACAAGGCGTTCGAGGCGCGTCTGCAAGAGCAGATGGCCAACTATCGCAAGACCATGGCCACCGATGAAGACCGATCCGAATTCGCCTTGTTCGAGAAGTACCACGACACCTACATCCAGATTCAGGATGCCGTGCTGGATCTGCACAAGCGCAATCTGGAAGCCGATGCCATCAAGCTGTTCAACGAGAAACTGACCCCGGCGTGGTACACCGGGCGGATGAAACTCAACGACATCATTGGCGAAAACAAAGTCGTCGCTGATAACGCCATGGCCAACATCGACGATGCGGTCGCAACGGCCAAAGTCAGCATGGTCATTTCCCTGCTGGTCGCGGTACTGGTCGCCGGCCTCTGCGGTCTGCTGTTGATGCGCGCGATCATGGCGCCGATGAACCGCATCGTGACCATCCTCGACATCATGCGCACCGGCGATCTGAGTTCGCGCCTGAACCTCGATCGCAAGGACGAATTCGGCGCGGTCGAAACCGGCTTCAACGACATGATGACCGAGCTGACGTCGCTGGTATCCCAGGCCCAGCGCTCCTCGGTGCAGGTGACCACCTCGGTCACCGAGATCGCCGCCACTTCCAAGCAGCAACAGGCCACCGCCACCGAAACCGCAGCGACCACCACCGAAATAGGCGCAACCTCCCGTGAGATCGCCGCGACTTCGCGGGATCTGGTGCGCACCATGACCGAAGTGTCCACCGCTGCCGATCAGGCCTCGGTACTCGCCGGCTCCGGCCAGCAAGGCCTGGCGCGCATGGAAGACACCATGCACTCGGTCATGGGCGCGGCGGATCTGGTCAACGCCAAACTGGCGATCCTCAACGAGAAGGCCGGCAACATCAATCAGGTGGTGGTGACCATCGTCAAGGTGGCCGACCAGACCAACCTGCTGTCGCTCAACGCGGCGATCGAAGCCGAGAAGGCCGGCGAGTACGGTCGCGGTTTTGCCGTAGTCGCCACCGAAGTCCGGCGTCTGGCCGATCAGACCGCCGTGGCCACGTACGACATTGAACAGATGGTCCGCGAGATCCAGTCGGCGGTGTCGGCCGGGGTGATGGGCATGGACAAGTTTTCCGAAGAAGTACGCCGCGGCATGTCGGAAGTGCAGCAGGTCGGCGAGCAGCTGTCGCAGATCATCCATCAGGTGCAGGCACTGGCGCCGCGCGTGCTGATGGTCAACGAAGGCATGCAGGCCCAGGCCACCGGCGCCGAGCAGATCAACCATGCGCTGGTGCAGTTGGGCGATGCCAGCAGCCAGACCGTCGAATCGCTGCGTCAGGCCAGTTTCGCCATCGACGAACTGAGCCAGGTGGCCGTCGGCCTGCGCAGCGGCGTTTCGCGATTCAAAGTCTGATGAGCGAAATCATCGCCAAGCGTGGCGCCGCGCCAGTGGCGAAGCAGGCGCTGTTTCTGCTGTTTCGCATCGGCAGCGAACGCTACGCCCTGCGTGCCACCGAAGTGGCCGAAGTGCTGCCGCGCCTGCCGTTGAAGCCGATTGCCCGGGCGCCGCACTGGGTAGCCGGGGTGTTCGCCTATCGCGGGGCGGTGGTGCCGGTGATCGACCTCAGTGCGCTGACTTTTGGCCAGGCCGCCGAGGCGCGGACCAGCACGCGGCTGGTGCTGGTCAATTATCAGCCGGATCAAGCCCAAGCAGCGCAATGGCTCGGGCTGATTCTTGAGCAGGCCACGGACACGCTGCGCTGTCATCCGCAAGATTTCCAGCCCTACGGCCTCGATAACCGCGAGGCGCCGTACCTCGGCCCGGTGCGCGAAGATGCGCAGGGATTGCTGCAATGGGTGCGGGTCAATGACTTGCTCGATGACGCCGTGCGCAGTTTGCTGTTCCCCGATCCGCCGCGTGATCCGGCGCAGCTTGAGGCGCAGCCATGAGCAATGAGCAGCGCTTTTTCGATTTCCTCAAGGAACGCATCGGCCTCGATGTCGCGTCGGTGGGCGCGGCGATCATCGAGCGCGCCGTGCGCCAGCGCACCACGCTGTCCCAGGCCGCCCACGCCGACGAATACTGGCAGCTGTTGCAAGGCTCGCGGGATGAACAGCAGGCGCTGATCGAAGCGGTGATCGTTCCGGAAACGTGGTTTTTCCGTTATCCGGAATCCTTCGCCACCTTGGGCAAACTGGCCCGTCAGCGTCTCGCCGAGCTGAACAACATGCGCGCGTTGCGCATCCTCAGCCTGCCGTGCTCGACCGGTGAAGAACCCTACTCGATTGCCATGGCCTTGCTTGATGCCGGATTGCAGCCGCATCAGTTCAAGGTCGACGGCATGGACATCAGCCCGTTGTCGGTGGACAAGGCGCGCCGTGCTGTTTACGGCAAGAACTCGTTTCGCGGGCAGGATCTGCAATTTCGCGATCGGCATTTCATGCCTGAGCAGGACGGCCACCGGGTCAACGAATACGTTCGCGAGCAGGTGCGCTGGCAAGTCGGCAATGTCCTCGATCCGACACTGTTGGCGAGCGAGCCAGCCTTCGATTTCGTGTTCTGCCGCAACCTGCTGATCTACTTCGACCAGCCGACGCAAAAGCAGGTGTTCGAAGTGCTCAAGCGCCTGACCCATGCTGACGGCGTGCTGTTTATCGGCCCGGCGGAGGGCAGTCTGCTCGGGCGTTTGGGCATGCGCTCGATCGGCATCCCGCAGTCGTTCGCCTTCAGCCGTCACAGCGAGCCGCACCCCGAACCACTGCCGACGCCCAAACCGGTCGCCGTGCCGGTCAGCCAACCATTGCGCAGCGCGCCGCCAGCGCCAGTGCGCAATCGGCCGTTCGCTGCCGTGACGGCTTTGCCGGTAACGAAAAAAACTGCCAACCCCGACGCCGCGACGCTGCTGGCGCAAATCGCCGCATTGGCCAATGAAGGCAAAAGCGCCGAGGCCCGTGCCGCGTGCGAACAGTATCTGCGCAGCCATGAACCGGTGGCGCAGGTGTTCTATTGGCTCGGCCTGCTCAGCGATGTCGCCGGCCTGAGCCTCGAGGCCCAGGGTTTCTATCGCAAGGCCTTGTACCTCGAGCCGCAACACCCCGAAGCGCTGATGCACCTGGCCGCGTTGCTGCAGGCTCAGGGCGACACGGCGGGTGCCCGACGATTGCAGGAGCGCGCCGCCCGCAGCGAGCGCACCGCCGACAGTGAGCGTAAACGATGAGCGCGTCCGACACCTTGAACGTTACCCACGAAGACGCCCGCGCCATCGACGATTGCTGGAACCGCATCGGCATTCATGGCGACAAGTCCTGCCCGTTGCTGGAAGAGCACATTCATTGCCGCAACTGCTCGGTGTATTCCGCCGCCGCCACGCGCCTGCTCGACCGTTATTCGTTGCAGCAGGACCAGCGCGAAGCAGTGGTCAGCAAAGTCGAAATCGACGTCAAGACCCGCTCGCTGCTGATGTTTCGCCTCGGCGAGGAATGGCTCGGACTGGCCACGCGCACGCTTGTCGAAGTTGCGCCGTTGCAGGCGATACATTCGCTGCCGCACCAGCGCTCGCGGGCCTTGCTCGGCGTGGCCAATGTCCGTGGCGCACTGGTCGCGTGCCTGTCGCTGGTGGAATTGCTCGACCTCGACGGCAGCGTTGCGCCGGCCAGCGGCGGGCGAGTCATGCCGCGCATGCTGATCATCGCTGCCCATGGCGGGCCGGTGGTGGTGCCGGTGGACGAGGTCGACGGCATTCATGCCATCGACGAACGCATCCTCGATGCTGCGTCACAGTCCGGTGCGCAGGCCAGTGCCAAGTACACCCGTGGCGTTCTGCAATATCGCGGTCGCAGCCTGCGCTGGCTGGATGAAGAACAGCTGTTGTCCGCCGTGACCCGGAGCCTGACATGACCCCCGAGCAAATGCGCGACGCCTCCCTGCTCGAACTGTTCAGCCTCGAAGCCGAAGCCCAGACCCAAGTGCTCAGCGCCGGGCTGCTGGCGCTGGAGCGCAATCCGACCCAGGCCGATCAACTGGAATCGTGCATGCGCGCGGCGCACTCGCTCAAAGGTGCGGCGCGGATCGTTGGTATCGACAGCGGCGTCAGCGTCGCCCACGTCATGGAAGATTGCCTGGTCAGCGCCCAGGAAGGGCGTTTGTTGCTGCGTCCCGAGCACATCGACGCGTTGTTGCAGGGCACCGACCTGCTGATGCGCATCGCCACGCCGGCCAATGCGCCGCAACCTGCTGACATTGAAGCCTACGTGACGCTGATGGGGCGTTTGCTCGATCCTTCGGCGCCAGCCGCTGTGGTTGCCACGCCGCCGATGGCCGAGTTGCAGATCGAGCCCGCGCCAACAGCGACAGCGCCGATCATGGACGAGCCCGCCGAGCCGACCCCGCGTAAAAACAAACGCACCACCGAGGGCGGCGAGCGCGTCTTGCGCGTCACCGCCGAACGCCTGAACAGCCTGCTCGATCTGTCGAGCAAATCGCTGGTGGAAACCCAGCGTCTCAAGCCGCATCTGGCGACCATGCAGCGCCTCAAACGCATGCAGAACAACGGCCTGCGCGCACTGGAAAATCTCAATGTGCACCTGAAGGAGCATGCGCTGAGCCTGGAAGCGCTCGAGTCGCTGGAAGATGCGCGACGTTTGCTCGCCGAGTCGCAACAATTGCTCAGCGAGAAAAACGCCGAACTCGACGAGTTCGCCTGGCAGGCCAGCCAGCGTGCACAAGTGCTCTACGACACCGCGCTGGCCTGTCGTATGCGCCCGTTTGCCGACGTGTTGAGCGGGCAGGCGCGCATGGTTCGCGACCTCGGGCGCAGCCTTGGCAAGCAGGTGCGCCTGGAGATCGAAGGCGAGAAAACCCAGGTCGATCGCGACGTGCTGGAAAAGCTTGAAGCACCGCTGACTCATCTGCTGCGCAACGCCGTCGATCACGGCATCGAATCCCCGGAACAACGCCTGCTCAAGGGCAAGCCGGAAGAGGGCCTGATCCGCCTGCGCGCTTCCCACCAAGCCGGTTTGCTGGTGCTGGAATTGAGCGATGACGGCGGTGGCGTCGATCTGGAGAAAGTCCGCCGCAGCATCGTCGAACGGCAGTTATCCCCAGCCGAAACCGCAGCGCAATTGAGCGAAGAGGAACTGCTGACCTTCCTGTTTCTGCCGGGCTTCAGCCTGCGCGACAAAGTCACCGAAGTGTCCGGGCGTGGCGTCGGCCTGGATGCTGTTCAACACATGGTTCGCCAATTGCGTGGGGCCGTGGTGCTGGAGCAGACGGCGGCCGAGGGCAGCCGTTTCCATCTGGAAGTGCCGCTGACGCTTTCGGTGGTGCGCAGCCTCGTGGTGGAAGTCGGCGAAGAGGCTTACGCATTCCCGTTGGCGCACATCGAACGCATGTGCGATCTGGCGCCGGAAGACATTGTGCAGGTCGAGGGGCGTCAGCATTTCTGGCACGAAGGCCAGCATGTCGGGCTGGTTGCGGCCAGCCAGTTGCTCAATCGCCCGGCCAGTCAGAACGATGGCGCTACCCTGAAAGTCGTGGTGATCCGCGAGCGCGAGGCGATTTATGGGGTGGCGGTCGAGCGCTTCGTGGGTGAGCGCACGCTGGTAGTGTTGCCGCTGGACGGGCGTCTGGGCAAGGTTCAGGACATCTCCGCCGGGGCCTTGCTCGATGACGGCTCGGTGGTGCTGATCGTCGATGTCGAAGACATGCTGCGTTCGGTGGACAAACTGCTCAATACCGGGCGCCTGGAGCGCATTGCCCGCCACGGCAATCAAGCTGCCGAAGCGGCGCGCAAACGAATCTTGGTGGTCGACGATTCGCTGACCGTGCGTGAGCTGCAACGCAAACTGCTGCTTAATCGTGGCTACGACGTCGCGGTCGCAGTGGACGGCATGGATGGCTGGAATGCGCTGCGCTCGGAGAACTTCGATCTGCTGATCACCGACATCGACATGCCGCGCATGGACGGCATCGAGCTGGTCACGCTGCTGCGCCGCGACAACCGTCTGCAATCGCTGCCGGTGATGGTCGTGTCATACAAGGATCGCGAAGAAGACCGCCGCCGTGGACTGGATGCCGGCGCCGACTATTATCTAGCCAAAGCCAGTTTTCATGACGACGCCCTGCTCGATGCAGTGGTCGAGCTCATCGGAGGAGCGCGGACATGAGGATCGCAATCGTCAACGACATGCCCTTGGCGGTGGAGGCTCTGCGCCGGGCGCTGGCCTTCGAGCCGGCGCATCAGGTGATCTGGGTCGCCAGCAACGGCGCCGAGGCGGTGCAACGCTGCGCCGAGTGCACGCCAGACCTGATTTTGATGGATCTGATCATGCCGATCATGGACGGCGTCGAAGCCACGCGGCGGATCATGGCCGAAACGCCGTGCGCGATCGTCATCGTCACCGTCGACCGCCAGCAGAACGTGCACCGCGTGTTCGAGGCCATGGGCCACGGCGCGCTGGACGTGGTCGACACGCCGGCGATCGGCGCCGGCAATGCCCAGGAAGCGGCGGCGCCGTTGTTGCGCAAGATCCTCAACATCGGCTGGCTGATCGGCGACAAGGCGCCACGTGCGCGCCCGGCGCCGAGTACGCCGCGCAGTTCGCCGTCACGTCAGCGGCTAGTGGCGATCGGTTCGTCTGCCGGTGGGCCGGCGGCGCTGGAAGTGTTGCTCAAAGGCCTGCCGAGAGATTTTTCCGCCGCGATCGTGCTGGTGCAGCATGTCGATCAGGTGTTCGCCGCCGGCATGGCCGAATGGCTGGCCAGCGCCAGCGGCCTCGATGTGCGTCTGGCCCGTGAAGGCGAGCCGCCGCAAAGTGGCGCGGTGCTGCTGGCCGGGACCAATCACCATATTCGCCTGTTGAAAAACGGCACGCTGGCCTACACCGCCGAACCGGTCAACGAGATCTATCGCCCCTCGATCGACGTGTTTTTCGAGAGCGTCGCCAGTTACTGGAACGGTGACGCCGTCGGGGTTTTATTGACCGGGATGGGGCGCGATGGCGCGCAAGGGCTTAAGCTCATGCGCCAGCAGGGTTATTTGACCATCGCCCAGGATCAGCACAGCAGTGCGGTGTACGGCATGCCCAAGGCTGCCGCGGCGATCGATGCCGCGGTGGAAATCCGCCCGCTGGAAAAGATAGCGCCACGATTGCTGGAGATTTTCCCCAAATGAACAGGTTGATCGGCAATCCAGGCCCCCGCAGTACTCAGGTGACCGCTCATGAATGATTTACAGATCGACGACATTAAAACCGACGAAAACGCCGCCATGGTGTTGTTGGTGGATGATCAGGCGATGATCGGCGAAGCGGTGCGCCGTGGGCTGTCGAATCAGGAAAACATCGACTTCCACTTCTGCTCCGACCCGCAGCAGGCCATCGCCCAGGCGGTGCGGATCAAGCCGACGGTGATCCTCCAGGACCTGGTGATGCCCGGCCTCGATGGCCTGAGCCTGGTGCGCGAATACCGCAATCACCCGGCGACCAGGGACATCCCGATCATCGTCCTCTCGACCAAGGAAGACCCGCTGATCAAGAGCGCGGCGTTTTCCGCTGGCGCCAACGATTATCTGGTGAAACTGCCGGACACCATCGAACTGGTCGCGCGGATCCGCTACCACTCGCGTTCCTACATGACATTGCTGCAACGCGACGCCGCGTACCGTGCGTTGCGGGTCAGCCAGCAGCAGTTGCTCGACACCAATCTGGTGCTGCAACGGCTGATGAACTCCGATGGCCTGACCGGGCTGTCCAACCGTCGTCACTTTGACGAGTACCTGGAACTGGAGTGGCGCCGTTCGCTGCGCGATCAGACGCAGCTTTCACTGCTGATGATCGACGTCGATTACTTCAAGTCGTACAACGACAGTTTTGGCCACGTTGAAGGCGATGAAGCGTTGCGCAAGGTCGCCGCAGCCATCCGTGACGCCAGCTCGCGACCGTCGGATCTGCCGGCGCGTTACGGCGGCGAGGAGTTTGTGCTGGTCCTGCCAAACACTTCGCCGGGCGGCGCGCGGCTGTTGGCCGAAAAACTGCGCCAGACTGTGGCGGCGCTGAAAATTCCGCACAACACGCCGGCCGAGGGTTCCAGTCTGACCATCAGCATCGGTCTGGCGACCATGGTGCCGCAGGCGGGCAGTGATTGCCGGCTGCTGATTTCGGCGGCGGATCGCGGCTTGTATCTGGCCAAGAACAATGGGCGCAATCAGGTCGGGATCGAGTAACGGCCGATGCCCTCACCCCAGCCCTCTCCCGGAGGGAGAGGGGGCCGACCGAGGTGTCTCGGGCCAGACATCGACCTGAGAGATCGCAGCGATTGTGGATCTTCAGGCTTGGCGATCACGGATTCGGCGAAGCCATTCTATTTCGGCGTATGTTTCAAATATCCCCCGATCGGTCCCCTCTCCCTCCGGGAGAGGGCTAGGGTGAGGGCAGCAATCTCGGCCCATTCACCGCCAGACGGGCTGCCGCGACAGCCTGTTTACGTTATACTCGCCGGCTTTCAAAAGTTCGCCAACGAGTGCTGCCCGTCATGGAAATCAACCCGATCCTGAACACCATCAAGGACCTGTCCGAGCGCTCCGAAACTATTCGGGGGTATCTTTGACTACGATCAAAAGCATGAGCGTCTGACCGAGGTCAACCGCGAGCTTGAAGATCCGAGTGTCTGGAACAAACCTGAATACGCCCAGGAGCTGGGCCGCGAGCGTGCCGCGCTGGCGCAGATCGTCGACACCCTCGACGAACTGAACGGCGGTCTGGCCGATTGCCGCGACCTGCTGGACATGGCCGTCGAAGAGAACGACGAAGGCGCAGTGGGCGATGTCGTCGCCGAGCTGGCTCGTCTCGAGGAAAATCTGGCCAAGCTGGAATTCCGCCGCATGTTCAGCCATGAAATGGACCCGAACAACGCCTACCTGGACATCCAGGCCGGTTCCGGCGGTACCGAAGCGCAGGACTGGGCCAACATCCTGTTGCGCATGTACCTGCGCTGGGCCGACAAACGCGGTTTCGACGCGACCATCATGGAACTGTCCGCCGGTGAAGTCGCCGGGATCAAGGGCGCGACCGTGCACATCAAGGGCGAATACGCCTTTGGCTGGCTGCGTACCGAGATCGGCGTGCACCGTCTGGTGCGCAAGAGCCCGTTCGACTCCGGCAACCGTCGTCACACCTCGTTCTCCGCTGTTTTCGTCTCGCCAGAGATCGATGACAAGGTGGAAATCGAAATCAACCCGGCAGACCTGCGGATCGACACCTATCGTTCCTCCGGTGCCGGTGGTCAGCACGTAAACACCACCGACTCGGCCGTACGTATCACCCACGTACCGACCAACACCGTGGTCAGCTGCCAGAACGAGCGTTCCCAGCACGCCAACAAGGACACCGCGATGAAAATGCTGCGGGCCAAGTTGTACGAGCAGGAAATGCAGAAGCGCAATGCGGCCTCGCAGGCGCTGGAAGACACCAAGTCGGATATCGGCTGGGGTCACCAGATTCGCTCTTACGTGCTCGATGCCTCGCGGATCAAGGATCTGCGTACCAACATCGAACGCAGCGATTGCGACAAGGTGCTCGATGGCGACATCGATGAGTACCTGGAAGCCAGCCTGAAATCCGGCCTGTAACACCCTCTGTGGGAGCGGGCTCGCCCGCGATCCCCAGTCGAAGGCTGGGGGCAACGAACCTGATGGAATACTTAAAGACATGAGCGACCTACAACTCGACCCGCAAGCCCTGCAACAGGAAGAAAACTCCCTGATCGCCCTGCGCAAGGAAAAGCTTGCTGCCGAGCGCGCCAAGGGCAATGCCTTCCCGAACGACTTCCGCCGCGACAACTACTGCGATGCCTTGCAGAAACAGTACGCGGACAAGACCAAGGAAGAACTGGCAGAGGCTGCAATCCCGGTCAAGGTTGCCGGTCGCATCATGCTCAACCGTGGCTCGTTCATGGTGATCCAGGACATGACCGGGCGCATTCAGGTCTACGTCAACCGCAAGACGCTGTCCGAAGAAACCCTGGCCGCGGTGAAAACCTGGGACATGGGCGACATCATTGCTGCCGAAGGCACCCTGGCGCGTTCCGGCAAGGGCGACCTGTACGTTGAAATGACCAACGTGCGCCTGCTGACCAAGTCGCTGCGTCCGCTGCCGGACAAGCACCACGGCCTGACCGACACCGAACAGCGCTACCGTCAGCGTTACGTCGACCTGATCGTCAACGAAGACGTGCGCCAGACCTTCCGCGTGCGTTCGCAAGTGATCGCGCACATCCGCAGCTTCCTGATGAAGCGCGACTTCCTCGAAGTCGAAACGCCGATGCTGCAGACCATTCCCGGCGGCGCCGCAGCCAAGCCGTTCGAAACTCACCACAACGCGCTGGACATGGAAATGTTCCTGCGTATCGCGCCAGAGCTGTATCTGAAGCGTCTGGTGGTTGGCGGTTTTGAAAAGGTCTTCGAGATCAACCGCAACTTCCGTAACGAAGGCGTTTCGACTCGTCACAACCCTGAGTTCACCATGTTGGAGTTCTATCAGGCGTACGCCGATTACGAAGACAACATGGATCTGACCGAAGAACTGTTCCGCGAGCTGGCGCAGCTGGTGCTGGGCAGCACCGACGTGCCGTACGGCGACAAGGTGTTCCACTTCGGCGAGCCGTTCGTGCGTCTGTCGGTGTTCGACTCGATCCTCAAGTACAACCCTGAGCTGACTGCCGATGATCTGAACGACATCGACAAGGCTCGCGCCATCGCCAAGAAGGCCGGCGCCAAGGTGCTGGGCTTCGAAGGGCTGGGCAAATTGCAGGTGATGATTTTCGAAGAGCTGGTCGAGCACAAGCTGGAGCAGCCGCACTTCATCACTCAGTACCCGTTCGAAGTGTCGCCGCTGGCCCGTCGCAACGACGAGAACCCGAACGTCACCGACCGCTTCGAGCTGTTCATCGGTGGTCGTGAAATCGCCAATGCCTACTCCGAGTTGAACGACGCCGAAGATCAGGCCGAGCGCTTCATGGCGCAGGTGGCCGACAAGGACGCCGGCGACGACGAAGCCATGCACTACGACGCCGACTTCGTCCGTGCGCTGGAGTACGGCATGCCGCCAACCGCCGGCGAAGGTATCGGCATCGATCGTCTGGTGATGTTGCTCACCAACTCGCCGTCGATCCGCGATGTGATCCTGTTCCCGCACATGCGACCGCAAGCGTAAACGTTTCAGTTAAAAAGCCGCCTAAAACAGGCGGCTTTTTATTGCCTGTCTGGTACAAATGTATCAATTGGTTAATTTGGCATTAGTAGAGGAAGTGCTGTCGTGATGGGTGCATTAGCTCAAGAAGGTGCAGCGGGTATCGCCACTGCGGTCGCTGAAAGTGTTCAGTACCAGGGCCGCAAGGCCAGCCGACAGGGCAGTGAGCAGCGTCGCCAGGACATTCTCGACGCCGCGATGCGCATTGTCGTGCGCGACGGCGTGCGTGCCGTGCGCCATCGTGCGGTCGCGGCGGAGGCCGGCGTGCCGCTGTCGGCGACCACGTATTACTTCAAGGACATCGATGACCTGCTCACCGATACCTTCGCCCAATACGTTGAACGCAGCGCGGCGTACATGGCCAAGTTGTGGATCAATAACGAGGGTCTGTTGCGCGAAATGGTGGTCAGCGCCGACGGCAGCCCGGAGTCGCGCTCGCAACTGGCCGATGACATCGCGCGGCTGATGGCCGATTACGTGCACCGGCAATTGATCAATCGGCGCGAGCATCTGATGGCCGAGCAGGCGTTCCGCCAGGAAGCGCTGCTCAACCCGCGTCTGGCCATTCTGGTGCGCTCCCACCAGCAGATTCTGCTGCAGGGCACCTGCCAGTTGTTCCAGGTACTGGGCTCGCGTGAACCGCAGCAGGATGCCAAGGTGTTGACGGCGATTATCGGGCGGATGGAATATCAGGGCCTGCTCAACGACGCCGAGCCTCTGGCCGAAGAGGACATGCTCGGGATTCTGACGCGGTATATGCACCTGGTGCTGGCGTCGGTCTAGCGTTTCACGCTACACCCTGCGGGAGCGAGCCGTTGATGATCGCTCCCTCGCTCCGCGTGGGAATGCATCCTGTGACGCTCTGCGTCACGCAGCAAAAAGGGACGCGGAGCGTCCCGGGCGACATTCCCACGCAGAGCGTGGGAACGATCAAAAGTCTGAGTTTCAGCACGTCAAGTTTTCTACAGGAGTTTCGGGTGGACGATTACCAGCAGACGATACGCATGTTGTCCGATCGCATTGTGCTGGCGCAGACGCCGATCCGCGTGCTCGATGCGGTCAAGTGGGACGACAACGTGCGCAAGGGCTTCCTCAAGGCCAAGGGCAAGGAAATGCCGGCGGTGGATCGCGACTACTACCTCAACCGCCCGCTGTCGTTCGATTCGAGCCAGGTCAAACTGGAATTCCAGAACATCGAGCGTGACATCACCCGCCAGCTCGGCCAGTTCAACCCGGTCGGGCAGATCATGCGGCGCATGTGCAAGGAATACCGCATGGTGGTGCGCATGCTCGAAGCGCGCGGCACCGAGGACTTCGGGCTGATCTCGCAGGAGCTGTACGGCGCGGCGTCCGATGCCTTCCACGCCGGTGACCCGACCCTCGCCGACCTCGGCCTGATGATGTCCGACTACCTGAACAACATCGACGGGCGCGGCGATCTGAAGGACGAGCCGAAAATCCTCACCGCCAAAGACGCGGTGCACCTGCTGCAGACCCGACTGAACAAGGTATTCGGTGAGGCCGAAGAAACCATTCGCGTGTTCGAGTCCGACGGCATCGTCGCCGACGCTGCGGCGGGCGCCGACTACATCAAGATCCGCACCGATGCGCTGTTCAACGACCGCGACGTGCGCGCACTGGAAGTCCACGAAGGTCTGGTGCACGTCGGCACTACGCTCAATGGCCTGAACCAGCCGATCTGCACGTTCCTGTCGAAAGGCCCGCCCTCGTCGACGGTGACCCAGGAAGGTCTAGCGATCCTGATGGAAATCATCACCTTCGCTTCTTACCCGAGTCGCCTGCGCAAACTGACCAACCGCACCCGTGCGATTCATATGGTCGAGGAGGGCGCCGACTTTTTGCAGATCTACGAATTCTTCCGCGAGCAGGGTTTCGAGATGGCCGAAAGCTACGGCAATGCCAGCCGGGTTTTCCGTGGCTCGACGCCGACCGGTCTGCCATTTACCAAAGACTTGTCCTACCTCAAGGGCTTCATCATGGTTTACAACTACATTCAGTTGGCCGTGCGCAAGGGCAAGCTCGAGCAGATTCCGTTGTTGTTCTGTGGCAAGACCACACTGGAAGACATGCGGACCTTGCGCCAACTGGTGGACGAAGGACTGGTGGTGCCGCCGAAATATCTGCCGGACCAGTTCCGGGACTTGAATGCGTTGTCGGCGTGGATGTGTTTCTCCAACTTCCTCAACCATTTGAGCCTGGACCGGATTGAGGCGGATTACTCCAATATCCTCTAGACCAAACACAATCCCCTGTGGGAGCTGGCTTGCCAGCGATTGCATTCTGTAAGTCAAT
>NZ_WBRZ01000145.1:0-14165 GCF_008923895.1 Pseudomonas sp. GXM4 | reverse complement strand
ATTCATTTTCTTCCCTGTGTAATTAACAAGCGAACGCCGTATTCCATATGCTGTTTGACACCAAGCTGCGAAAGGAGGTGGGCGAATGTTGCGACACTTGTGTTGTCGAGTTTGCGCAGCAGCACGGAGCTCTTCATTCGGCAGACTTGATGCCATTTTCAAAAAGACTTGTATGACAATAAAAACGAAAGATCGAAAGGCCACAGGGGGGGCCCCGTGTGGCGAGGGTATTTATCCCCGTTGGGCTGCGATGCAGCCCCCTTCAAAGAGTCACATCTTAGCCAAAGCCTGCGCCAAATCTTCCCGCAGATCCTCAACATCCTCAACCCCCACCGACAACCGCACCAGCCCATCGCCAATCCCCAGCTTGGCGCGGGTTTCCGGCGGAATCGTCGCGTGGGTCATGATCGCCGGATGTTCGATGAGGCTCTCCACACCGCCCAGACTTTCCGCCAGTGCAAAGATCCGCACGTTCTCTAGAAAGCGCCGTGCGCCGGCCAGATCGCTGTTCAGACCAACAGAAATCATCCCGCCAAAACCACGCATTTGCCGCTTGGCCAGTTCGTGCTGCGGGTGCGAGGTCAGGCCCGGGTAGTAGACGCGCTTGACCTGCGGCTGCTGTTCCAGCCACTGCGCCAGGTCCAGGGCGTTGCTGCAATGGCGCTCCATGCGCAGCGCCAGGGTTTTCACCCCGCGCAGAGTGAGGAATGCATCGAACGGCCCGGAAATTGCGCCGACGGCGTTCTGCAGGAAACCGAGTTTTTCCGCCAGTTCGGCGTTCTGCCCGACCACGGCAATGCCGCCGATCACGTCGGAGTGGCCGTTGAGGTATTTGGTGGTTGAGTGCAGGACGATGTCGAAACCCAACTCCAGCGGGCGCTGAATGTATGGGCTGGCGAAGGTGTTGTCGGCCACGCAGATGATCCCGCGCGCGCGGCAGATGCGCGCAATGGCGGCCAGATCCGACAGGCTCAGCAGCGGGTTGGTCGGGGTTTCGACCATGACCATGCGCGTGTCGTCCTGCAGCGAGGCTTCGAACGCCGACAGATCGGTCAGATCGACGAAGCTGAAACGATGCCCGGCGCTGCGCTGGCGAACCTTGTCGAACAGGCGGAAGGTGCCGCCGTACAAGTCATTGCCGGAAACGATGTGCGAGCCGGCGTCGAGCAGTTCCAACACCGTGGAAATCGCCGCCAGCCCCGAGGCGAAGGCGAACGCGCGGGTGCCGCCTTCGAGGTCGGCGACGCAGCGCTCCAGCGCGAAGCGCGTCGGGTTGTGCGAGCGGCCGTAGTCGAACCCCTTGTGCACGCCGGGGCTGTCTTGCAGGTAAGTCGAGTTGGCATAGATCGGCGGCATCAGCGCGCCGGTGGTCGGGTCCGGCTCTTGCCCGGCGTGGATCACCCGGGTCGCGAAGCCTTGGGATTTATCGTCGTGCTGACTCATGCAAGGGATCTCCGTAATTGGTTGAGCATGTCGGTGCGGGTGATCAGGCCATGGAAGCCGGAGGCGTCGGCGATGATCGCGACGAGGCCTCGGCTGAGCACCGCTTCCAGCTCGGCCAGGCTCGCAGCCGGGGCGAGGGTTTGCAGTTTGTCGGTCATCACGCTGGACACCGACTGGCTGAAGCGCGCGGCATCTTCGTGGATGCCGAGGAGGATGTCGGACTCGTCGATCACGCCCACCAGTTGCTTGCCTTCGACCAGCACCGGCAGTTGCGAAACATCCGCCAGACGCATGCGCTGAAACGCAGTGAGCAGGGTGTCGTCAGGGCCGACGCTGATCACCCGGCCGTCCTCGAAACGCCGTGCGATCAAGTCGCGCAAGTCGCCGTAGCCTTTGCGTTGCAACAGGCCTTGATCGGTCATCCACTGGTCGTTGTAGACCTTCGACAGGTACCGCGTGCCGGTGTCGCAGACAAAGCTGACCACGCGTTTCGGCTCGGTCTGTTCGCGGCAATAACGCAGCGCGGCAGCGAACAGGGTGCCGGTCGATGAGCCGCCGAGAATGCCCTCGGCCTTGAGCAACTGGCGCGCGTGATCGAAGCTTTCCGCGTCGCTGATCGAGTAGGCGTGACGCACGCTGGAGAGGTCGGTGATCGACGGAATGAAGTCTTCGCCGATACCCTCGACCGCCCACGAACCGGGCGTCGGCAAGGTGCCGTCGCGGCTGTATTGCGCCATCACCGAGCCGATCGGATCGGCGAGGACCATTTCCAGATCCGGTTGCACGCGCTTGAAGAAACGACTCAGCCCGGTCAGCGTGCCGGCCGAACCGACGCCGACGACAATGGCGTCCAGATCATGTTCGGTCTGCGCCCAGATCTCTGGCGCGGTGCTGCATTCATGGGCCAGCGGGTTGGCGGGATTGTTGAACTGGTCGGCGAAAAACGCGCCGGGAATGTCCTTGGCCAAGCGGGCGGCGACGTCCTGGTAATACTCGGGATGGCCCTTGCCGACGTCAGAACGAGTGATGTGCACTTCGGCGCCCATGGCCTTCAAGTGCAGGACCTTCTCGGTGGACATCTTGTCCGGTACCACCAGCACTACGCGATAGCCTTTGGCGCGGCCGACCAGCGCCAGACCCAGACCGGTATTGCCGGCAGTGGCCTCGACAATCGTCCCGCCCGGTTGCAGGCGACCGTCACGTTCGGCAGCGTCGATCATCGCCAGACCGATACGGTCCTTGATCGAGCCGCCAGGGTTCTGCGATTCGAGTTTGAGAAACAGCGTGCACGGTCCGGTATCGAAGCGGGTGACCTGCACAAGCGGAGTATTGCCTATCAGCCCAAGCACGGCAGGGCGTGATTCCTTTGACATTTCTTCACCTCTTTATGGTGTTGATCGCGTTCCAATCGCGGGGAAAAGACTCGCGTGCAACTTAGGCGCAGACATCCTCTCTCGCAACCTCTAATCCTTGGAAAATCCAGCCATTTGGATCTAACGATAGAACGAAAACTTGCATGTTGCCCTGACGTGTTCTGATCGTTCCCACGCTCCGCGTGGGAATGCAGCCTTGGACGCTCTGCGTCCCTACGGCCAGAAGATCCCAGCCTTCGGCAGCTCCCACGGCGCGCCTGTGCATGAGTAGAACTTGTGATGATCTAGAATTTATTGAGTTTGTTTCATCAAGTCCGGTTCCCGACAATACCCGCCATCGAATAAGCATCTGGAGTTGTTTGTCATGGCACTGGCCCATTCCCTTGGATTTCCGCGCATCGGTCGCGACCGCGAACTGAAGAAAGCGCAAGAAGCGTTCTGGAAAGGAGAACTGAACGAGGCGGGCCTGCGTGACGTCGGGCGTGAGCTGCGCAAGGTCCATTGGGACTTGCAGAAAAACGCCGGCATCGACTTGCTGCCGGTTGGCGATTTCGCTTGGTACGACCAGGTGCTTACCCACTCGCTGATGTTCGGCGTGATCCCCGAGCGCTTCCGCCCGCATGACGGCAAAGCTACGCTGCAAACCTTGTTCAGCATGGCCCGAGGCGTCAGCAATACTTGCTGCGGCGAAGGCCACGCTCAGGAAATGACCAAGTGGTTCGACACCAACTATCACTACCTGGTACCGGAATTCAGCGTCGATCAACAATTTCAGCTGGGTTGGGAGCAGTTGTTTGAGGAAGCCGAAGAGGCCCGTGTGCTGGGGCACAACGTCAAACCGGTGATCATCGGTCCGCTGACCTATCTGTGGCTGGGCAAAACCAAAGGCACCGATTTCGACAAGCTCGATTTGCTTGATCGCCTGCTACCGCTGTACGGCCAGATCTTCGCGCGGCTGGCGGCGTTGGGTGTGGAGTGGGTGCAGATCGACGAGCCGATTCTGGTGCTCGATCTGCCGCAGGACTGGAAGAATGCCTTCGAGCGCGCCTACAACCAGATCCAGCGCGATCCGCTGAAAAAACTGCTCGCCACGTACTTCGGTGGCCTGGAAGAAAACCTCGGTCTGGCGGCGAACCTGCCTGTCGATGGCTTGCACATCGATCTGGTGCGCGCGCCGGATCAGTACCCGACCATTCTTGATCGTCTGCCGGCTTATAAGGTGCTGTCGTTGGGTGTGGTCAACGGTCGGAACGTCTGGCGCTGCGATCTGCAAAACGCGCTGGCGACGCTGCGTCATGCCCATGAACGTCTGGGTGATCGTTTGTGGGTAGCGCCGTCCTGTTCATTGCTGCACAGCCCGGTTGATCTGGGCCGCGAAGACCAGCTCGATGCCGAACTGAAAAGCTGGCTGGCGTTCGCCGTGCAGAAGTGCGAAGAGGTCGCCGTGCTCGCTCAAGCGGTCAGCGAGCCGGAAGCGCCGAAGGTACTGCGTGCCCTCGCGCAAAGCCGTTCGGTGCAGACCAGCCGCGCTGCCTCGCCGCGTATTCACAAACCGGCGGTACAAGCGCGGGTCGCGGCGATCACTGCCAAGGATGCGCAACGCCAATCGCCGTTTGCCCAGCGTATTGCCAAACAGCGCGGCAAGCTCGACCTGCCGTTATTCCCGACCACCACCATTGGTTCGTTTCCGCAAACGGCGGCGATCCGTCTGGCGCGTCAGGCCTACAAGCAAGGCAAGCTCAGCGCGGCCGATTACACCGATGCGATGCACACGGAGATTCGCCACGCGGTGGAAATTCAAGAACGCCTCGGCCTGGATGTGCTGGTGCACGGGGAGGCCGAGCGCAACGACATGGTCGAATACTTCGCCGAACAGCTCGACGGCTATGCCTTCACCCGCTTTGGCTGGGTGCAGAGCTACGGTTCGCGCTGCGTCAAACCGGCGGTGATTTTCGGTGACCTAAGCCGCCCGCAGGCGATGACGGTCGAGTGGATCCGCTACGCCCAAGGCCTAACCGACAAGGTCATGAAAGGCATGCTGACCGGCCCGGTGACCATGCTGATGTGGTCGTTCCCGCGCGAAGACGTCAGCCGCGAGGTGCAGGCTCAACAACTGGCGCTGGCCATTCGTGACGAGGTGAATGATCTGGAAGCGGCGGGAATCAAAATCGTCCAGATCGACGAAGCGGCGTTCCGTGAAGGCTTGCCGTTACGCCGGGCGCAGTGGCCGGCGTATCTGCACTGGGCGAGCGAAGCATTCCGCCTGTGCGCCTCCGGCGTGCGCGACGAAACGCAGATCCACACGCACATGTGCTACAGCGAGTTCAACGATGTGATCGAGTCGATCGCGGCGATGGACGCCGATGTCATCACCATCGAAACCTCGCGTTCGGACATGGAACTGCTCGAAGCGTTTGAAGCGTTTGCCTACCCGAACGACATCGGCCCCGGCGTGTACGACATTCACTCGCCACGGATTCCCGATGTGACGGAAATGGTCGGTTTACTGCGCAAAGCGGCGCAGCGTATTCCGGTGGAGCGGCTGTGGGTCAATCCGGATTGCGGGCTGAAAACCCGAGGCTGGCCAGAGACCGAAGCGGCGTTGGTGCACATGGTCAGCGCCGCACGGCAACTGCGCAAAGAGTGGGCCTGACCCTTTACCGCCTTGGAAGACATAACCTTTGTGGGCGCGAGCTTGCTCGCGAAAGCGGTCTGTCAGCTACACATGCATCAAGCAAGGAAGCGCAATATCGGCGCACCATCGAACGGGTCTGTCAGATAGTGCGCCCTGACCCCGAAAGTCGTCTGTAACCGCTCCGGCGTCAGCACGTGCAGCGGCTCGCCAAGCGCGACCAGACGCCCGCGCTCCAGCACTGCCAGGCGATCGCATTTGAGCGCCTGATTGAGATCGTGCAGGGCGATCAGCGTAGTCACCGGCAGTGCGCGCACCACGTGCAGAATGCTCAACTGATGCTGGATGTCGAGGTGGTTGGCCGGCTCGTCGAGCAGCAGGATCTGCGGGCGCTGCGCCAGTGCGCGGGCGATGTGCACGCGTTGGCGTTCACCGCCGGAGAGGCTGCGCCAGAGGCGGTTGCGCAGGTGCACGGCGTCGACGTCGACCAGCGCTTGCTCGACGATGGCGTCATCGGCGGGCGACCACGGTTGCAGCGCCGATAACCACGGCGTCCGCCCCAGCGCCACCGCGTCGAACACGCGAATGCCATCGTCGGTATCGGCCTGCTGCTCAACCACCGCGAGCGTCTGCGCGATAGTGCGCCGCGACATCTTGCCCAGCGCCTGACCGTCGAGCTGCACCTGACCTGCGCTCGGTTCGCGCAGGCCGGCGAGCAGTTTCAGCAGCGTGGATTTACCCGAACCGTTCGGCCCGACAATGCCCAGGGTCTCGCCGCGCTGAATGTCGAGGCTGACACCGTTGAGCAACTCGGCACCGCGCACTTTGAAGCCCACACCCGCACAACTCAGAACCGTGTTCATCGCGCCGATCTCCGGCCCACCAGAATCAGCGCGAATACCGGCGCGCCGACCAACGCAGTGATCACGCCGACCGGGATCACCTGACCCTTGATCAGGGTGCGCGACAGCACATCGGCGGCAATCAGAAACACCGCACCGCCCAGCGCACTGGCGGGCAACAGACGCGCATGCCCCGTACCGAGCAACAACCGCGCGGCATGGGGAATCACCAGACCGACAAAGCCGATCGAGCCGACAATCGACACCATCACCGCCGTCACCAGCGCGGCGCAGCCAATCAGCAGGATCTGCACTCGGCGCACGGCAATACCGAGGGAGGCTGCCGAGTCCGCACCAAAGGTGAACGCATCCAGCGCCCGGCGATGCCACAGACAAACAACCAAGCCCAACACCGCCACCGGCACCGCCAGCCACACCGACGGCCAGCGCACGCCGCCGAGATTGCCGAGCAACCAGAACATGATCCCGCGCGCTTGTTCGGAGCTGGCCGAGCGGGTGATCAGAAAAGCGGTGAGGGCGTTGAACAGTTGCGAGCCGGCAATCCCGGCCAGAATGATCTGCCCGGTGCCGCTGGCCGAGCCGCTGACCCGCGCCAACAGGATTACCAGTACGAAAGCGATCACCGCGCCGGCAAACGCACCGACCGACAATGAAATCGCCCCGGCGCCGACGCCAAGCAGGGCGACCATCACCGCGCCGGTCGAGGCGCCAGCAGAAATACCCAGCAGATACGGATCGGCCAGCGGATTGCGCAGCAGCGACTGCAGGATTACGCCACAGGTCGCCAGACCGGCGCCGCAGGCCGCCGCGACCAAAGCGCGGGTCAGGCGATAGTTCCAGACAATGCCTTCGTCGATCGGGTCGAGCACATAACCGGCGCCCCACAGCTTGTTGGCCAGCACCTGCAACACTACGCTCGGCTCGATCGAAGTCTCACCAATCGCCACGCCGCCAATCAGCGCGACCGACAGCGTCAACAGCACCAGCAGCAAACGGATCAGGCGTCTGCTCATGGCGACAGGTCGTAGCCGTTGATCGCGCTGGCCAGTTGTGCGAGGCCGTCGAAGGTGCGCAGGCTGGCCTGCATGGCCATGGCGTCAAGGATGATGATGCGGTTGTGCTTGACCGCGTCCATGTTGCGCGTCACCGGATCACTGCGCAGGAAGGCGAGTTTTTTCTGATAGTCGTCCGCCGGGAAACGTCGACGATCCATGCGCGCGATCACCAGAAACGTCGGGTTGACCTTGGCGATGGTTTCCCAGCCGACGGTCGGCCATTCTTCATTCGACTCGACGACGTTGCGCACGCCGAGGGTGCTGAGCATGAAATCGGGAACGCCTTTGTGCCCGGCCACGAACGGCTCGATGTCCATCTCGGCGCTGGAGAACCACACCAGGGCGCTGACGTCTTTGCGCTGCTGCTTTTTCGCGGTGGCGATCGACTGCGCAAGGCTGGCTTTGAGCTGCTCATTGAGCTGCTCGCCACGCGCCTGCACATCGAAAATCGCCGCCAGTTGGCTCACGCTTTTGTAGATGCTGTCGATGCGAAACGGCGCCAGCCGCGTGCCGTCCGAGCCGACGAGGTTGTCCTTGGCTTCGCAATCGGAGGGCAGCAGATAGGTCGGAATCTTCAGTTCATGAAACTGCTCGCGAGTGCCGACCGCGCCTTGCGGGCCGACCATCCATTCCAGCTCGACGGCTACCAGTTCCGGGCGTTTGGCGATCACCGCTTCGAAACTCGGCTCGTTGTCGGCGAGGCGCTCGATCCTGTCGTTCTGTGCTTTGTATGTGCCCAGCACGTCGTTGAACCACAGCGAAGTGCCAACGACTTTGTCGCCCAGGCCCAAGGCGTAGAGCATTTCCGTGCCGGCCTGACCGATGGTCACCGTGCGAGCGGGTGCGTGTTGAAAGGTCAGGCTGCTGCCACAGTTTTCGACGGTCAGCGGATACGCAGTCGGCGCCCCTTGCGCCAGGGCGCAAAGGCTCAGAGCGGTGAGCAGGGTGGCAATGCGGGGCAGCAGCATGGGGCAGTCTCCAGGAGAACCGTACGGGAGCGGGCGGGTACGGTTTGGAAACACACCTCGGGCGCGGTCTGGAAACTGCGCAAGGCCGGCACGGGGAAAATGCGCACGGCACGATGTCCTTCCCGGACACCCCGCCGGTTAGTCAGTCACTGTGCCGGCAGGTCTCCTGACTGATGCGTCATCGCCACGCTCCGGCCTTCCCGGGATTCACCCAGTGGCAGTCGAGGAGCAGGCTCGGCACCTACAGTTGCGGGGGCAGTTCCGATTGATGCTGTGCAAGCATTTCGGATTCCC
Organism: Pseudomonas sp. GXM4; assembly: GCF_008923895.1. Classification (NCBI taxonomy): domain Bacteria; kingdom Pseudomonadati; phylum Pseudomonadota; class Gammaproteobacteria; order Pseudomonadales; family Pseudomonadaceae; genus Pseudomonas; species Pseudomonas sp. GXM4. The sequence continues at coordinate 5,537 of NZ_WBRZ01000145.1, read as the reverse complement.
TATTAATTCCGTGTGGAAACCGGCGGCGGCATGGTAGTCGATTTGCGCGGTGGAGGGGGAGGCGAATCTGCCACAGCGTCGATTTTGTCGTCGGCATTGCAATCTGTCATATGTCTTGGCTAATATACGATCCATATACACATCGTATCGGATTCATATATGGGCATCGTAAAGATTTCAGAGGACATGCACGAGAATCTGCGCATCTCCAGCAACGCCCTCAGCCGCTCGATCAACGCGCAGGCCGAGCACTGGATGCGCATCGGCATGCTCGCCGAGCTGCATCCCAACCTCGACCACAGCGCCATTTGCCGCCTGCTGATCCGCGCCGAACAGAATGGTGGCCTGGATCTGCAACAACTGACTCAGGAAGCCGTCAGCGCATGAGAAACCAGATCAAAATCAACACCCCGGCCGACATTGAAAAATCCCGCGCCGCCGGCAAACTCGCCGCCGAAGTACTGGCGATGCTGGTGCCGCATGTGAAGGCCGGGGTGACCACCGATGAGCTGGACCGGTTGTGCAACGATTACATCGTCAATGTGCAGAAAGCCGTGCCGGCCAACGTCGGTTATCACGGCTTTCCGAAAACCGTCTGTGCGTCGGTCAACGATGTGGTGTGCCACGGGATTCCATCGGGTACGCCATTGAAGGATGGCGACATCGTCAATCTCGACATCGCCGTGATCAAGGATGGCTGGTTCGGTGATACCAGTCGCATGTATGTGGTGGGCGAGGCGACTCCTGAAGCGCAGCACCTGATCAAGACCACCTACGAAGCCATGTGCGCAGGTATTCGCGCAGTGAAACCGGGCGCAACGCTGGGCGATATCGGTCATGCGATCCAGAGTCTGGCGGAGGCGGAGGGCTTCAGCGTGGTGCGCGAGTACTGCGGCCATGGCATCGGCAAGGTCTATCACGACGAACCGCAAATCCTGCATTACGGCTTTCCCAATCAAGGGCTGAAGCTCAAGGCCGGGATGATTTTCACCGTGGAACCGATGCTCAATGCCGGCAAACGCCATGTGAAGAACATGCCGGATGGCTGGACGGTGCTGACCAAGGATGGCTCGTTGTCGGCGCAGTGGGAGCATATGGTCGCGGTGACGGAGAGCGGGTTTGAAGTGCTGACGGCTTGGCCGGATGAGATTGAAGGGTACCGGGCCATTGGCTGATACCGTGTGGCCTGCTTGCCCTCACCCTAGCCCTCTCCCAATGGGAGAGGGGACTGACCGAGGTGTTGTTGCGAGATACGCCGACGTGCGATACCGAGTCGAACTTACATTTTGAACAGCATGAAGATCGGCTCCCTTTCCCCCTCGCCCCCCGTGGGGGAGAGGGCTGGGGTGAGGGGGTAGATCCAACTGACTCAGCGCAATCAGTGAGCACCTGCTGCCTTGTTCAAATCGCTTTCGGTCCACTCGGTATAAACACAAGCATCCGCCGTCGCCCAGCGCACCCGGACCGGATCGCCGGCCTTGAGCGGCATGCCCGCTGCCGACAGCGCTTTCACCGTCATCGACGTCCCGCCCGCAGTCACCACGCTGCACGTCTGGCTCTCACCGAGAAACAGCACCTCCACAACATTCGCCGATACTTCATTCCAGCCCGCCGCCAGCGGCTCATCCAGCGCCTGCTGCGTGCTCAACGCCAAGGCCTTTTCCGGACGCACCATCAGCAGCACATCCTGATCAGTGTGCAACCCGGACGTCAGCCGAATCGACAACGACTGACCCTCGAAACTCGCTGCCGCATTGCCTTGCGCCTTGAGCTTGAGGAAGTTCGAATTGCCCAGGAACGACGCGACAAATGCATTCGGCGGATTCTGGTAAAGGTCATAACCACTGCCCAGGCCGACGATTTTGCCGTGGCTGAAAATCGCGATGCGTTGCGACAGCCGCATGGCTTCTTCCTGGTCGTGGGTCACGTACACGATGGTGATACCCAGGCGCCGGTGCAGCTGGCGCAGTTCATCCTGCAAGTCCTCGCGCAGCTTCTTGTCCAGCGCGCCCAGCGGTTCGTCCATCAGCAGGATGCGCGGCTCGTAAACCAGCGCCCGGGCGATGGCGACACGTTGTTGCTGACCACCAGACAGTTGCGAAGGGCGGCGATGGGCGAACTGTTCGAGCTGCACCAGCTTCAACATCGCATCGACGCGCTTTTCGCGCTCGGCGGCAGCCAGTTTGCGAATCGCCAAAGGGAAGGCGATGTTGTCGCGTACCGACAGATGCGGGAACAGCGAGTAGCGCTGGAAGACCATGCCGATGTCGCGCTTGTGCGGCGGCACGTTGACCAGCGACTGGCCATTGACGAGGATCTCGCCGCTGCTCGGTGTTTCAAAACCGGCGAGCATCGACAGCGTGGTGCTTTTGCCCGAGCCGCTGGAGCCCAGGAACGTGAGGAATTCGCCGTCCTTGATGTCCAGCGAGATGTTATCGACGGCAGCAAAATCGCCGTAGTGCTTGTTCAGGTTGCGCAGGCTGACCAGGGGTTTGTCGTTCTGCTGGGATGCGTCTTTGATCACGGCACTCATGTCGTACTCCTGGGCGCTCAGGCGCTGATTTCGTTGCGCCGGCGCAATGCGGCGGCGATGACCATGACCAAAACCGACAAGCCGATCAGCAGCGTCGAAGCGACGGCGATCACTGGGGTCAGGTCCTGGCGCAAAGTGGTCCACATTTTCACGGGAAGGGTTTGCAGAGTCGGGCTTGCCATCATCACGCTGAGCACCACTTCGTCCCACGAGACGAGGAAGGCGAAGAGGGCGCCGGCGACCATCCCCGGACGGATTGCCGGGAACGTCACCTTGAACACCGCTTGCAAGCGCGAGGCACCGCAGATTACCGCCGCGTCTTCAATCGACTGATCGAACAGCTTCAGCGAGTTTATGATCGAGATGATGGTGAACGGCAGCGCGACGATCACGTGGCTGACGACGAAGGCGAACATCGTCCCGGTGTAGCCGAGCTTGAGAAACAGCGCATACACCGCCACGGCAATGATCACCAGCGGCACGATCATCGGCAGGGTGAACAGGCCGTAGAGCATCTCGCGGCCGGGAAAGCGCCCTCGCACAAGCGCAAACGCGGTCGGCAAACCGAGGGCCACGGCGCAGATCGTGGTCAGCACGGCAACTTTTAGGCTGGCGGCAGCGGCGTTCATCCAGTCGGGATTGGAGAAGAACTGGCCGTACCATTTCAGCGTCCAGCCCGGTGGCGGGAACACCAGCCACTGCGAGGAGCCGAACGACAGCAGCACGATGAACACGATCGGCAACAGCAGGAACAGACCGATCAGCCCGGTAGTGGCGTAGAGGCCGAAACGCATGCGCCGGCTCATGGCATTGGGGGTCAGGAGCATGTCGGCTTACCTCGCGTTACTGGCGCCAACCGGGGATTCCGGTTGAAGCTTCAGGTAGAAGTAGAACAGCACCAGGGTGATTGCGATCAGCAACGCGGCGCCGGCACTGGCCAGACCCCAGTTGAGGAACGATTGCACCTGCTGAATGATGAACTCCGGCAGCATCATGTTCTGCGCCCCGCCGAGCAGCGCCGGGGTGACGTAGTAACCGAGCGACATCACGAACACCATCAAACCACCTGAGGCCAGACCCGGCCGGCACAGCGGCAGGAACACCCGGAAGAAGTTGGTCCACGGACTGGCGCCGCAGATCGAGCCCGCCTGCAGGATCATCGGGTCGATGGCCTGCATGGTTGCCTGCAACGGCAGCACGATGAACGGGATCATGATGTAGCTCATGCCGATCACCACGCCCGTGAGGTTGTGCACCATTTCCAACGGCTGATCGATGATGCCCATCGCCATCAGCGCCTTGTTGATCACGCCCGAAGCTTGCAGCAACACCAGCCACGAATAGGTGCGGGCGAGCAGGCTGGTCCACATCGACAGCAGCACGATGTTGAGGATCCAGCGCCCCCAGCCGCGCGGCACCAGGGTGATCGCCCAGGCCAGCGGAAAGCCCAGCAGCAGACTGAACAGCGTCACCAGCCCGGCCACCGAAAAGGTGTTGAGCAGCACTCGCGCATAGGCCGAGTTGGCGAACAGTTGTTCGTAGTTGCCGAGACCCGGCACAGGTTCGAGCACACCGCGCAGCAGCAGGCCAATCAACGGCGCCAGAAAGAACAGGCCGAGGAACAGCAGCGCCGGGACGAGGTTGCCGGCGCCGCGCCAGCGTTGCTTGAAGGCCGAACCGGCAGCGCCGGCGGCGCTCCCGGTGGCAGTGGAAGGACGGGGCGCAGTGGCCGCGATTTTCATTTGACCAGCCATTCGTTCCACCGTGTCGCGATAGCCGGACCGTTCTTGGCCCAGTAAGCGAAATCAAGGGTGATCTGATCCTTGGCGTAAGCCGTCGGCAGGTTGGGGGCCAGCGTCGAATCCAGACGCTCCACACTGTCGAGGTTGACCGGCGCGTAGGCGGTCAGGTTGGAGAAGTCGGCCTGACCTTTGGCGCTGCTCGCATTGGCGAGGAACTTCATCGCCGCATCTTTGTTTTTCGAGCCTTTGGGAATGACCAGAATGTCGGCCATGACCAGGTTCTGCTTCCAGCTCACGCCGACCGGTGCGCCGTCTTCCTGCAGGGCGTGCACCCGACCGTTCCAGAACTGGCCCATGCTCGCTTCGCCGGACGCCAGCAGTTGCTGCGACTGCGCGCCGCCGCCCCACCAGACGATGTCTTTCTTGATGGTGTCGAGTTTCTTGAAGGCGCGATCCAGATCCAGCGGATAAAGCTTGTCAGCCGCAACGCCGTCGGCCAGTAGCGCCAGTTCGAGCACGCCGGGGCTTGGCCATTTGTACAGGGCGCGCTTGCCCGGGTAGGTCTTGGTGTCGAACAGCGCGCTCCAGTCCTGCGGCTTGTTGGCGCCGAGCTTGCCTTCGTTGTAGCCGAGGACAAAGGAGAAGAAGAACGAACCGACGCCGTGATCGCTGACGAAGCGCGGGTCGATCCTGTCGCGCTGGATCACTTTGAAGTCGAGGGGTTCGAGCAGGCCTTCGGCAGCGGCGCGCAGGGCGAAATCGGCTTCGACATCGACCACGTCCCACTGCACGTTGCCGCTTTCGACCATGGCTTTGAGTTTGCCGTAGTCGGTGGGGCCGTCCTGGACGACGGTGATGCCGCTGGCCTTGCTGAACGGATCGGCCCAGGCCTGTTTCTGCGCATCCTGGGTGCTACCGCCCCAGCTGACAAAATTCACGCTTTCGGCAGCCATTGCAGCCTGGCCGGTAACGCTGAGCAGTCCCGCGAAAAAGATCGCGGTTGCAGCTTTGTTCAACACCATGTTCACGCCCTCATTGTTGTGTTTTTGAGCGGGCCTTGCGTTGTTGCCCGCCTGTCGGGAGCAGTAGCTGGACGCTTCGTTGGAATGTCCGGTCTATGGAATATCATATTATGGTATTCCAAACTTTGTGCAAGCACTTTGCCTTACCGGTTATCTGGCGGATCTGTTTTTCCGGCCTTCATCCAAATGTGTAGCGAATGAAACTGTGGCGAGGGGATTTATCCCCGTTGGGCTGCGGAG
>NZ_WBRZ01000144.1:0-14255 GCF_008923895.1 Pseudomonas sp. GXM4 | reverse complement strand
AAGAAACCGCTGCGCAATAAAATCATTTTCTGCGCGACCCAAGTATTTGAGCCCTCTGTAAGAGCGGCAATCTACAGTCCCGAGCTTTTACTTAGAAGCGATTTTACGCAGTCCCTGTCTGCTCAGAGAGCAGTATTGAATATGCTTAATTCAAACCAGACATTTTGTTTATCAGGCAATGAATCAGATGCAACCGTATCCATTCCTTCATGGGCACAGCCTTACGCACTGCTTAGTGAAGACGTGACTGAGAACTTCGTGCAGTCTGTCGCAGAGTTTTTTTGAAGTTCATTACGCACATATGAATCCACTAGAGCCTTGTCCGTTTTAGTTCTCTGGCACTTTGAAAATCTCCGGAATACTGACCGTACTCCGAAAACCCAACCCCCAACTTCCCGAGGGCCTAAGAACCTCGCTGAAATGGCTTAGTGACCGGATAGCAGAAGAGGGAGCAAGACTCACAGTCAGAGAAAACAACTTAACTTCACTGATAGTAAATAATACGGAGCAGATAAAGCTTCTGGATTTCGCGGCGGGTACTCGTGGGTTGAAACTTACGGAATTTGCTATCGGCGTGAACGAATCGATTTCAAGCGTTATCGATTACGGAGTCAATTCTCAACTGAATGAAGGTATCAGCGGGGTTCACTTGGCTATCGGGGATGGTTCATCTGGCTACCACATAGACTTTTTGAGCCCAGGGGTAAATGTCATCCCTGTCTGCTCACGCGCATGTATTTGACGGTAGGAATGAGCCTGCTCGCGATGGCGTAGTAACAGCCAACATATTCGGCTCTGATACACCATCATCGCGAGCAAGCTCCCGCATTCGGTTTTGTGGGGGCAGTTACTGTGCGGTAGCTTTCAGGCCTGTGAGCAGCAGGCGTTGGAAAAGGTCCTCCTTCAGGCCCTCCGGATTCGTCAGTTGCATCCGTTCAAGATGTTCCGGGAACACTGAGGCCTCCGGCGCATCCAGCGCTGCCTTGCCCAAGTCGAGAATCTCGGTCAGCTTGAACTTGCTCTTCAGCCAGTTCAGCGTCCGCAGCAGATCCCGTTCGATGGCGGTGAAATCACAGCCCAGCGGATACTCCGGAAACAGGTTCGGATGCCGTGCGGCAATCGCCTGCAAGCGTTGCGGTGTGTTGTCGGCAAATCGTGGATCGAGACGGAAGTCCTTCGGCAGCTTGCCGACTTTCTGCGCCTGCTCGATCAGCCCCGGCTGGAAGCGAGAATCGCTGATATTGAGCAACGCTTCGATCACCGCCGCGTCGGATTTGCCGCGCAGATCAGCGATGCCGTACTCGGTGACGACGATGTCGCGCAGGTGCCGCGGGATCGTGCAGTGGCCGTAGTCCCAGACGATATTGGAGCTGACCTCGCCGCCGGACTCGCGCCAGCTGCGCAGGATCAACATCGATCGCGCGCCTTTCAGCGCGTGGCCCTGAGCAACAAAGTTGTACTGGCCGCCAACCCCGCTGAGCACGCGTCCGTCCGCCAATTGATCAGCCACGCCGGCGCCGAGCAGAGTCATGGTGAACACGGTGTTGATGAAGCGCGCATCGATGCGCTGCAAGCGCTTGAGTTCTTCCTGGCCGTACAGCTCGTTGATGTAGCTGATGCGGGTCATGTTGAATTCCAGCAGCTTGCTTTGCGGCAACTCGCGCAGCCGCTCATAAAAACTGCGCGGGCCAAGGAAGAAGCCGCCGTGCACCGAGATACCGTCGGGCTGCGCGGCTTCGTCGAGGGTACCGGCGTTGGCCTGCTCCTGAGTCGGCACATCCGGATAGACCTTGCGCCGAATGATCCCGGCATCCGCCAATACCAACAGCCCGTTGACGAACATCTCGCTGCAACCGTAAAGGCCTTTGGCAAATGGCGCGGTGCCGCCCTCGCGCTGGATCAATTGCGCCCATTGGCTGAGGTTGATGTCATCGAGCAACGCCTGATAACCGGCGTTATCGGCCTGACGGGCAAGTAGCGCAGCAGTCAACGCGTCCCCCATCGAGCCGATACCAATTTGCAATGTGCCGCCATCGCGCACCAGCGTACTGGCGTGCAAGCCAATGAAATGATCCTGAAAGCCCACCGGCATGTTCGGCGTGGAAAACAGCGTGCTGCTGTCCTTCTCGTCGATCAGCAGATCAAACGTGTCGATGTCGACTTCCGCATCGCCGGGCATGTACGGCAGATCCGTATGCACCTGGCCGACCAGCACAATGGTCTCCCCCGCCTCGCGACGCTTGGCGATCATCGGCAACAGGTCGAGGGTGATGTCCGGGTTGCAGCTCAGGCTTAAGCGATCAGGGTGTTCGCTGCTGCTGGCGAGCAATTGCGCCACCAGATTGAGACCCGCTGCGTTGATGTCGCGAGCGGCATGGCTGTAATTGCTGCTGACGTAATCCTGCTGCGCCGGCGCGCTGTTGAGCAGACTGCCAGGCTGCATGAAAAACTGCTGGATACGGATGTTGGCGGGAAGGCTGTCATGCTGGAGATCGGCGAGAAAATCAAACTCCGGATAATCACCAAACACGCGCTCGACGAAGGGCTCGATAAAGCGCTTCTGCAAGCCATCGCCCAGATTCGGCCGACCGAGGCACAGCGCGGTATAGATCGTCAGCTGCCGCTCGGGCAGGTCCTGGATGCGCCGGTACAGCGCGTTGACGAAGTTATTCGGCTTGCCCAGCCCCAGCGGCAGGCCCATGTGGATGTGCGCAGGCAAACGCGCCAGCACGTCGTCCACCGCCTGTTCGATCGAACACAACTGCACCATCTGAAGCCTCCCGCCCGTTCCGTTGATAGGGGTAGACCGAGATTGCCTTGAGTTTGCTGCAAAGGACAGCGTTTGGTTCGGAGGGACCAAGGCCTGGATGAATCGGGAAACCAGAAACCACAGACACAAAAAAACCGTCCGAAGACGGTTTTTTTCAAAGCCGGCGCTGATTACAGACCGGACATCTCTTTGATCGCACCCTTGAGCTCTTCATCGGTGCAATCGGCGCAGGTGCCTTTTGGCGGCATGGCGTTGATGCCGGTGATAGCTTTGGCGAGGATGCCGTCGAGGCCACCCTGATGGTCAGCGCGCTCCTTCCAGGCTGCAGTGTCCTTGATTTTCGGCGCGCCCAACAGGCCGGTACCGTGACAAGCGTTGCAGTGCTTGGCAATCACCTCGTCCGGGGTTCTCGCCCCGCCACCGCCGCCAGCCGTCGCGGCCACTTCCATACCCTTGCATTCCTGCCCTTGAACACACACCTGGCCGACGGGCTCGAGGCGTTTGGCGATGTCGTCATTCGTCGCAGCTTGAGCGCTGACAGCCCAGAGGGCCAGTACGGTTGCTGGTGCAGCCAGCATTTTCATAATTAGGTTCACGCGTTCACCCTCAATGGTGGCTATTCACGCCTGCGGCCACGGTTCGCAGGCGGGCGCAAGTATAGCGGGTAGGCCGCTGTACTGAAACAACCCCATGGTTAGAGGGGTCTTGTTGCCCATCGGTAAATCGGTTCGGGGGCCTTTGCCATATCGGCCTGGCGCCTTCTGCTTAAAAATTCGCCGGCGTGGCTGCGCTGATTAGTCGCGCCGGCACGTCGAACGGGTTACGGAAACGATGCGGCTTGGTACTTTCAAAATAGTAGCTGTCGCCGGCTTCGAGGATAAAAGTTTCCAGCCCTACCACCAGTTCGAGGCGGCCTTCCACCAGAATTCCGGTTTCCTCGCCCTCGTGGGTGAGCATTTCTTCGCCGGTGTCGGCGCCCGGCGGGTAGATTTCGTTGAGGAAGGCGATGGCGCGGCTCGGGTGGGCGCGGCCGACCAGTTTCATGGTCACGGCGCCGTCGGAGATGTCGATCAGCTCATTGGCCTTGTAGACGATCTGGGTCGGTTGGTCCTGCAGGATCTCTTCGGAAAAGAACTCGACCATCGACATGGGAATGCCGCCGAGCACCTTTCTCAGCGAACTGATCGAAGGGCTGACGCTGTTCTTTTCGATCATCGAAATGGTGCTGTTGGTGACGCCCGCGCGTTTGGCGAGTTCACGCTGGGAAAGCCCTTTGAGCTTGCGGATCGATTGCAGTCGTTCACCGACGTCCAAGGCGGGAGCCTCCTGATGTTGTAAGAATATTGAGCGTTATCATGGCGACAGCGTTCAGTATTTACAACAGCTGGCCCCCGCAGCGGCGTTAACCCTCGGAATAGAGCCTTGGCACCCGTTTCAGGTTGCAGAAGATCTGATACGGGATGGTATCGGCCCACTTTGCCACGTCGCTGGCGAGGATGTTTTTACCCCACAGCTCGACAGTTGAACCAAGCCCCGCTTCCGCTACGTCGGTCAGATCGATGCAGAGCATGTCCATCGACACGCGCCCCAGCAGGCGGCTGGGTTTGCCCGCCACCAGCACGGGTGTGCCGGTCGGTGCCTGGCGCGGGTAACCGTCGGCGTAACCCATAGCGACCACGCCGATGCGCATCGGCTTGTCGGTGATGAATCTGGCGCCATAGCCGATCGGTTCGCCGGCCGGCAATTCACGCACACTGATGACTTTCGATTCCAGAGTCATCACCGGTTGCAGGCGTTCAGCGACGGCGTTGGCTTCTTCGAACGGGGTCGCGCCGTAGAGCATGATGCCCGGACGTACCCAGTCGCTTTGGATTTCTGGCCATCCGAGCACCGCTGGCGAGTTGCGCAAGCTGACTTCCGCCGCCAGCCCCTGACGCGCCGCTTCGAACACCGCGACCTGCTCGGCACTGCTTTGCGCATGCAGTTCATCGGCGCGGGCGAAGTGGCTCATCAGCACGATTTTCGCCACCTTGCCGCTGGCCAGCAGACGCTGATAGGCCGCTGGATAATCTTTCGGATGCAGGCCGACGCGGTGCATGCCGGAATCGAGCTTGAGCCATACCGTGATCGGTTTGCTCAGGACTACCTGCTCGATCGCTTCGAGTTGCCACAGCGAATGCACCACGCACCAGAAATCATGCTCGACGATCAACGCCAGCTCGTCAGCTTCGAAGAAGCCTTCCAGCAGCAATACCGGCGCGCGAATCCCGGCGGAACGCAGCTCCAATGCTTCTTCAATGCAGGCCACCGCAAACCCGTCAGCCTCGGATTCCAGCGCCTGGGCGCAACGCACCGCGCCATGGCCATAGGCGTCCGCCTTGATCACCGCGAGCGCCTTGGCGCCGGTGACTTCACGGGCAATTCGGTAGTTGTGACGCAGGGCTTGAAGGTCGATCAGGGCACGGGCAGGACGCATGGCAGCAGACTTCTGGGCGGTCATGGGAAGAAAAACCGGCGCTGACTGACGACGCGAACCGCCAACAGCACCGGGAGAGGGATCTGTAAAACGTTATGGCAGCGCGGCGACGATGGAGATCTCCACCAGAATGCTCGGCTTGGCCATCTTCGCTTCGACGGTGGCGCGGGCCGGCGCCGCACCTTTTGGCAGCCACTGGTCCCACACCGCATTCATCCCGGCGAAGTGCGCTTCGATGTCGTTCAAATAGATCGTTGCCGACAACAGATGCTGTTTGTCCGTCCCGGCCAGATCGAGCAGACGTTCGATATTGGCGAGCACATCGCGGGTCTGCTGTTCAATTCCGGCGTCGAAGTCGTCGCCGACCTGCCCGGCCAGATACACGGTGCCGTTGTGGCTGACGATCTGACTCATGCGCTCATTGGTGAGCTGGCGCTGGATTGACATGTTTTGCGGACTCCTGGGTCTGGTTGCCGTAACGGGAAATATCGAGGCCTTCAGCGCTGATCTGCGGCTTTTTCTTCGCCATCAGGTCGGCGAGCAAACGGCCGGAACCGCAGGCCATGGTCCAGCCGAGCGTACCGTGACCGGTGTTGAGGAACAGATTCTTGAACGGCGTGGCGCCAACGATCGGCGTACCGTCCGGAGTGGTCGGGCGCAGGCCCGTCCAGAAACTCGCTTCGGCCAGATTGCCGCCCTGAGGATAAAGGTCGTTGACGATCATCTCCAGGGTTTCGCGCCGACGCGGGTTCAGCGACAGGTCAAAACCGGCGATCTCGGCCATGCCGCCGACGCGGATGCGGTTGTCGAAACGGGTGATCGCGACCTTGTAGGTCTCGTCGAGAATGGTCGACGTCGGGGCCATGTCCGGGTTGGTGATCGGCACGGTCAGCGAGTAGCCCTTGAGTGGATACACCGGGGCCTTGATGCCCAGCGGCTTGAGCAACTGCGGCGAGTAGCTGCCGAGCGCCAGCACGTAGCGGTCAGCGGTTTCCAGCTTGCCGTCGATCCACACTCCGTTGATGCGATCACCGGCGTAGTCGAGCTTCTGGATGTCCTGGCCGAAACGGAATTCCACACCAAGCTTGCGCGCCATTTCGGCGAGACGGGTGGTGAAGATCTGGCAGTCGCCGGTCTGGTCGTTGGGCAGACGCAGGGCGCCAGCGAGAATGTCAGTCACGCCTGCCAGCGCCGGTTCGACGCGGGCGATGCCGGCGCGGTCCAGGACTTCAAAGGGCACGCCGGATTCTTTCAGCACGGCGATGTCTTTGGCGGCGTTATCCAGTTGCGCCTGAGTGCGGAACAACTGCGTGGTGCCGAGGCTGCGGCCTTCGTAGGCGATACCGGTTTCGGCGCGCAATTCATCGAGGCAGTCACGGCTGTACTCGGACAGACGCACCATGCGCTCCTTGTTCACCGCGTAACGGCTGGCGGTGCAGTTGCGCAGCATTTGCGCCATCCACAGGTATTGGTCGATATCGGCGGTGGCCTTGATCGCCAATGGCGCATGGCGTTGCAGCAACCACTTGATGGCCTTGAGCGGCACGCCCGGCGCGGCCCACGGCGAGGCATAACCCGGCGAGACCTGGCCGGCGTTGGCGAAACTGGTCTCCATGGCCGCAGCAGGCTGCCGGTCGACCACCACCACTTCAAACCCGGCACGGGCCAGATAGTAAGCACTGGCGGTACCGATGACGCCGCTACCCAAGACCATGACGCGCATTTTCAATCCCTCATCGCGGCTTTTCGCCGAACTGTTTGTTAGAGCAATGATGGGCGCAGTGTAAAAAAGAAATGCCAGTGCTTTTCACTATATAAGCGCCTATATTTGGCGACAATTCTCGGCAAAAACCCTTTTCACGGAGGCGCATCCCCTATGCGTACCAACACTCAGACCAAACGTGAGCTGGACAAGATCGACCGCAACATCCTGCGAATCCTCCAGGCGGACGGGCGGATTTCCTTTACCGAACTCGGGGAAAAGGTCGGCCTCTCGACCACGCCCTGCACCGAGCGCGTACGACGTCTGGAGCGCGAAGGGATCATCATGGGCTACAACGCCCGGCTCAATCCGCAGCATTTGAAGGGTAGCCTGCTGGTGTTCGTCGAGATCAGCCTCGACTACAAATCCGGCGACACATTCGAAGAATTCAGACGCGCGGTGCTGAAGCTGCCGCATGTGCTGGAGTGCCATTTGGTGTCAGGGGATTTCGACTATCTGGTGAAGGCGCGGATTTCCGAGATGGCCTCGTATCGCAAACTGCTCGGCGACATTCTGTTGAAGCTGCCGCATGTGCGTGAATCGAAGAGTTACATCGTCATGGAAGAGGTTAAAGAGAGCCTGTGCCTGCCGATTCCGGATTGATCACCGCAATGATCGTTCCCACGCTCTGCGTGGGAACGATCGCTTACACCAACACCTGCCGATTCGCCGCCATGTACTCGAATATATGCTTTTCCACCCGCGGATGAATCAGCTCCACCGGCCGCCGCTCGTTCGGGCATGGCAGCGTCTTGGTCGTACCAAACAATCGACAGATCAGCGGTCGCTCTTCATACACCGTGCAGCCATTCGGCCCCAGGTGCACACAATTGAGTTCTTCCAGCGCGGCATCCTGCTCGGCGCGGGTCTTGCGCGGCAGCCGGGCCATTTCCTCGGGCGAAGTGGTCACCGGCCCGCAGCAGTCGTGGCAGCCCGGCACGCAATCGAACGTAGGGATCTGCTGACGCAGGTTGCGGATTTTCTGGCTGTTGCAGCTCATCGAAACGGTGACCAAAGTGGCGGGCTGATGATTGTGCCGCAAAAGCCCGGATCCAGACACCGCAGGCCGACCGATGTTGCCCACGTTCGGGCGTGCGGCTTATGCTCCGTCAAATTTTCTCGACACTCAGCCGTTGGATGATGCCCATGACCGCCCGCGCCCAGACCACCGCGAGCCAACCCCACGTTGCCTCTTATTACGCCGCCAGCAGCCTGCCGCAGCCTGACCATCCCGTGCTGCAAGGCGAGGTGGTGGCGGATGTCTGCGTGGTCGGCGGTGGCTTTTCCGGGCTCAATGCGGCGCTGGAACTCGCCGAGCGCGGTTTCAGCGTGGTGTTGCTGGAAGCGCACCGGATCGGCTGGGGCGCCAGCGGTCGCAACGGCGGGCAGTTGATTCGCGGTGTCGGTCACGGCCTTGATCAGTTCGCCAATGTCATCGGTGCCGAAGGCGTGCGCGAGATGAAACTCATGGGCCTGGAAGCGGTGGAGATTGTCCGCCGGCGCGTCGAGCGTTTCGGCATTGCCTGCGACCTGACCTGGGGCTACTGCGACCTCGCCAACAAGCCTTCCGATCTCGACGGTTTTGCCGAAGATGCCGAAGAGTTGCGCGGCCTGGGTTATCGCTACGAAACCCGTCTGTTGCAGGCCAGTGAAATGCACACCGTGGTCGGTTCCAAGCGCTATGTCGGCGGCTTGATCGACATGGGCTCCGGGCATCTGCATCCGCTGAATCTGGCGCTGGGCGAAGCGGCAGCGGCGCAGCAACTGGGCGTGCAGCTGTTCGAGCGTTCGGCAGTGACGCGCATCGATTACGGCCCCGAAGTGAAGGTGCACACCGCGCAAGGCTCGGTGCGGGCGAAGACCCTGATGCTGGGCTGCAATGCCTATCTCAATGACCTCAACCCGCAACTGAGCGGCAAGGTCCTGCCCGCCGGCAGCTACATCATCGCCACCGAACCGCTGAGCGCAGAGCAGGCGCACAACCTGCTGCCGCAGAACATGGCGGTCTGCGACCAGCGGGTGGCGCTGGATTACTACCGGCTCTCGGCGGATCGACGTTTGCTGTTCGGCGGCGCGTGTCATTACTCGGGACGCGATCCGAAAGACATCGGCGCCTATATGCAGCCGAAGATGCTTGAAGTGTTCCCGCAACTGGCCGGGGTGAAAATCGATTATCAGTGGGGCGGAATGATCGGCATCGGTGCCAACCGCTTGCCGCAGATTGGCCGGCTCGCCGAGCAGCCGAACGTGTATTTCGCCCAGGCTTATTCGGGCCACGGAGTGAATGCCACACACCTGGCCGGCAAGCTGCTGGCCGAAGCGATCAGCGGGCAGCATGGCGGCGGCTTTGATCTGTTCGCCCAGGTGCCGCACATCACCTTCCCCGGCGGCAAGCACTTGCGCTCGCCGTTGTTGGCGTTGGGGATGTTGTGGCATCGGCTTAAAGAGTTGGTCTGACGAATCAGGATCGTTCCCACGCAGAGCGTGGGAACGCTCTGCGGTATTCATATCCGCCAAAACGGCTTCAACCCCTCCTCCCTTGCCTGCTCTCGCGTCAGCCCGACATCCTTGAGCTGCTCCGGCGTCAGTCCCAACAACGCCTTGCGCGTGTGCAGACGATGCCAGAACAGACCCCAGCGACTGAGGCCGGACGGCGCGTTATGCAGCAGATTGCGCGCGCTGTCCTTCTGCCCTGCCGCCAGTTCCTGACTGTGTAATGTCAGCCGCACATCGCTCAAGCCGTTCATTTTCGTTGCTCCTGTTTACTTGGGTAGCCAGAGATTCCATGATGCGCGGGCGAGCAAAACCATTACAGACTCAAAGAACCTGTATTAACTCCATACAGATTTGCCGATTCGTCGACTGAATGACTGATTTTTGCCGAATCTGTACTGGTTTCCACCAAGACGCACCGAGGCTGCCATGACTCTGTATGTAAACCTCGCCGAATTGCTCGGCACCCGCATCGAACAAGGTTTCTATCGCCCCGGCGATCGCTTGCCGTCGGTGCGCGCCTTGAGTGTCGAGCACGGAGTCAGTTTGAGCACGGTGCAGCAGGCCTATCGCGTGCTTGAAGACAGCGGCCTCGCCACGCCGAAACCCAAGTCTGGCTACTTTGTCCCAGTCGGCCGCGAGTTGCCGGAGCTGCCCGCAGTAGGCCGCCCCGCGCAACGGCCGGTAGAGATTTCGCAATGGGATCAGGTGCTGGAATTGATCCGCGCGGTACCGCGCAAAGACGTCGTGCAATTGGGCCGTGGCATGCCCGATGTCGGCTCGCCGACCATGAAGCCGCTGCTGCGCGGGCTGGCGCGAATCAGCCGGCGGCAGGACATGCCCGGCCTGTATTACGACAACATCCACGGCAACCTTGAACTGCGCGAACAGATCGCACGGCTGATGCTCGATTCCGGCTGTCAGTTAAGCGCCAGCGATCTGGTCATCACCACTGGCTGCCACGAAGCGCTGTCCACCAGCATCCACGCGATCTGCGAGCCGGGTGACATCGTCGCGGTGGACTCGCCGAGCTTCCACGGCGCCATGCAGACCCTCAAAGGCCTGGGCATGAAAGCCCTGGAAATCCCCACCGACCCGCTCACCGGGATCAGCCTCGACGCCTTGGAACTGGCCTTGGAGCAGTGGCCGATCAAGGCCATTCAGCTCACGCCCAACTGCAACAACCCGCTCGGCTACGTGATGCCCGAGTCGCGCAAACGCGCGCTGTTGACCCTGGCCCAGCGTTTCGACGTGGCGATCATTGAAGACGATGTGTATGGCGAACTTGCCTACACCTACCCGCGCCCGCGCACGATCAAATCCTTCGATGAAGATGGCCGCGTGTTGCTGTGCAGCTCGTTCTCCAAGACCCTGGCGCCGGGGCTGCGCATCGGCTGGGTGGCGCCGGGCCGATATCTGGAGCGAGTGCTGCACATGAAATACATCAGCACCGGCTCCACCGCGCCACAACCGCAGATCGCCATCGCCGAATTCATCAAGGCCGGCCATTTCGAGCCGCACTTGCGGCGTATGCGTATGCAGTACCAACGCAATCGTGACGCGATGATCGACTGGGTGACGCGCTATTTCCCGGCCGGCACCCGCGCCAGTCGCCCGCAGGGCAGCTTCATGCTCTGGGTGGAACTGCCGGAGGGCTTCGACACGCTGAAACTGAATCGCGCGCTGCACGATCAGGGCGTACAGATTGCCGTTGGCAGCATCTTTTCCGCCTCCGGCAAGTACCGCAATTGTCTGCGGATGAACTACGCTGCCAAACCAACAGCGCAGATCGAAGAAGCGGTGCGCAAGGTCGGCGCTGCGGCAATCAAATTACTCGCCGAGACCGACTGACCTTTTTTGCGCGCCCGGCGTCCAAATTGCCGACCTCAGCCGCCAACCGGAACGATCCTACGTGAGCTTCAGACAGCCCTTACTCGCTTCACTGATACTCGCCTCGTTCCTCAGCGGCTGCGCCAGCCTCGATGTGCCGCGCGAACCAAGCCAGGCCCTGCCGGCGTCGGACTCCAGCTTCGGCCGCTCGATCCAGGCTCAGGCCGCACCCTACAAAGGGCAGTCGGGGTTTCGTCTGCTCTCGGACAGTGGCGAGGCCTTTACCGCCCGGGCCGAGCTGATTCGCCATGCCCAGGTCAGCCTCGATTTGCAGTACTACATCGTCCACGACGGCATCAGCACGCGGATGTTGGTGGAGGAAGTGCTCAAGGCGGCCGACCGTGGTGTGCGCGTGCGCATCCTGCTCGACGACACCACCAGCGACGGCCTCGACCAGATCATCGCGACGCTGGCGGCACATCCGCAGATCCAGATTCGTTTGTTCAATCCGTTGCACCTGGGGCGCAGCACCGGCGTCACGCGTGCGGCCGGGCGACTGTTCAATCTGTCCGTGCAGCACCGGCGCATGCACAACAAGTTGTGGCTGGCGGACAACAGCGCGGCCATCGTCGGCGGGCGCAATCTGGGCGATGAATATTTCGATGCCGAAGCCAACCTGAATTTCACCGACATCGACATGCTCAGCATCGGCCCGGTGGCCGAGCAGCTCGGGCACAGTTTCGACCAGTACTGGAACAGCGCGCTGAGCAAGCCGATCGACGAATTCCTCTCCAGCCAACCGACCGCCGCCGACCTGCAAAACACGCGCACGCGCCTGGAAGAGTCGCTGGAAGAAACCCGCAAGCAGAACCACGCGCTGTATCAGCAGTTGATGAAGTTCACCACCGACCCGCGCATGGACATCTGGCGCAAGGAGCTGATCTGGGCCTGGAACCAGGCCTTGTGGGATGCGCCGAGCAAGGTCCTGTCCAAGGGCGAACCCGATCCGCATCTGCTGCTGACCACGCAACTGGCGCCGGAACTGACCGGCGTCAGCAAAGAGCTGATCATGATTTCCGCCTACTTCGTGCCGGGTCAGCCGGGGCTGGTTTACCTGACCGGGCGCGCCGATGCCGGGGTCTCCGTAAGTCTGCTGACCAATTCGCTGGAGGCTACCGACGTGCCGGCGGTGCATGGTGGTTACGCACCCTATCGCAAGGCGTTGCTTGAACACGGGGTGAAACTCTATGAACTGCGCCGCCAGCCTGGGGATAACTATGGCAGCGGGCCGCGAGTGTTCTACAGCAAGTCGTTTCGCGGTTCGGATTCGAGTTTGCACAGCAAGGCGATGATCTTCGACCGCCGCAAATCGTTTATCGGCTCATTCAACTTCGACCCGCGCTCGGTGCTGTGGAACACCGAAGTCGGCGTGCTCGTCGACAGCCCGGAACTGGCCGAGCATGTGCGCGCACTGGCATTGCAAGGCATGGCGCCGACCTTGAGTTATCAGGCGAAACTCGAGGACGGCAAGGTCGTCTGGGTCACCGAGGACAACGGCCAGATGCACACCCTGACCAAGGAACCGGGGAGCTGGTGGCGGCGCTTCAACTCGTGGTTCAGCACCAGCGTCGGCCTGGAGCGGATGTTGTAAGCCCGTCTGTTGATGATCCCTTGTGGGATGCGCTCAGGCTGCTTCTGCCGATGTGCCAAAGGCCCCTTGGCGCAACAACAAAAGCACCAGGCCAAACGCCCCCGCCGCCATCAACAGCGGCAACGCATGCCCGTTGATCCACTGACTCCCCGCCCCCGCCGCCAACGGCCCGACCAGACAACCGACACCCCACAATTGCGCGATGTGCGCATTGGCGCGCACCAGTGCATCGTCACGATAACGCTCGCCAATCAGAATCAGCGACAGGGTAAACAAGCCGCCGGCACTGGCGCCGAACAGCACCCACAACGGCCAGATCAGCAGCGTGTCGAGCAACATCGGAATGGCCAGACTCGACAGCATCAATACCACCGCGCACCCGGCGAACAGCGTGCGCCGCGACAGGTAATCGGCCAACGCGCCGATCGGCAATTGCAGCAGCGCATCGCCGACCACCACGGTGCTGACCATGGCCAGCGCGATTTCGGCGGTGAACCCCTGTTGCAGGCAGTACACCGGCAGCAACGTCAGGATCATCGCTTCGAACGCGGCGAACAACGACACCGCCCAGGCAATCGCCGGCAGCTCACGGGCAAAGCCCCACAGATCGCCAAACGTGACGCTGTTGGCCTCACTGCTTGGCGCACCGCTGCGCCCCAGCAGCAGAAGGGGCGAGAGCGTGAGCAGGCCGACCCCGACCCAGAAACCGTAATCATGCTCGGTACCGAGCGCCCCCAGCAGCAACGGACCGGACAGTTGGCTCAGCGCATAGCTGCTGCCATACAGCGCCACCAGACGCCCGCGCCACTGCTCGACCACCAATTGATTGATCCAGCTCTCGCCGAGGATGAACACGATGGTCAGGATCACCCCGATCAGCAGGCGCAGCAGCAACCAGATCGGGTAACTCGGCAGCAGCGCCAGCAGGCCGATCGACAATGCCCCGGCCCACAGGCACAGACGCATCAGGTTCGCCGTGCCGAAATACGCGGCGAGGTGGCTGGAAATCTTCGCCCCGAGCAGCACGCCGATTGCCGGCATGGCCGCCATCACACCGATTGCGAACGAGCCGTAGCCCCAGCCCTCCAGACGCAACGACACCAGCGGCATGCTGACCCCCAAGGCCAGGCCGACACTCAAGACAGACGCCAACACGGCGAAATACGTCGCCCACCGCATGTTCCACGCTCCTGTGGATATTTTTATATGCACCACAAAATCACTGTGGGAGCGAGCCCCTGTGGCGAGGGGATTTATCCCCGTTGGGTCGCGC